>JAFXFG010000046.1 GCA_017520675.1 Alphaproteobacteria bacterium | reverse complement strand
AATAATATTTTTCGCATATTCAACCCCCTAAAAATTATTCCGCCGTTGGCAGGGTTGGTGTTGGCGCATAGACTGTGCCGGTTATTGTATAAGTTCCCGCCATTGTCTGATTCGCGGATGCCGATGTATCGACCTTAGATGATACGGCAGTTGCGATTTGGGATGCGATTTGTTGCTGAACATATTCGGTTGATGGAATATTTGCGACCGCCGATATTGGCGCGCAGATTAAGAAAGCTGTTAAAAGTTTTTTGTGCATTGCATTCCTCCTGAGTTTTGCAATTAAAAAACCACGATGTAATCAAAGTGGTCAGGAGGTTCAGAACAATCCATAAGTATTGTGCTGCTTATTCAATATATTCGCAAGCCCTCCTGACCAGAGGTCAGGAGTTTTGACTCGCCCAAGGCACAAAAAACACGCCAAACGGCGCGCCTTTTCCACTTCGGACGCTTATGGTACGGGTTCTGACACCCCATCATCGACAAAATTCATCGATGACAGACAAATTTTATCTAAAAAACCTAAAAAAGACAACTATTTTTTTATACAAACAAAAAAATCCCCCAAAAAAACTTAGGGGGATTTTAATTTTTATAAATATTAACTATTTATTATTTCAACATTTTTGCAACTTCGTCTGCCAAGTTATCTTCGCGTTTTTCAATACCTTCGCCCAATACAAAGAATGCAAAACCTGCCAATTTACCACCAGCCTCAGCGACAACATCTTTTACTGTTTTTGATGGGTCCATAACAAATGGCTGTTCTTCCAGAACTGATTCGCCATAGTATTTTTTAATACGGCCTTCGACCATCTTTTCAACAATATTTTCTGGTTTGCCCGCTGTTGCACCCGATTCGATAAAGACTTTCTTTTCGCGTTCAACTGCCGCTGGGTCAACATCATCAATTGTCATAAATTCAGGCTTTGTCGCAGCAATATGCATTGCGATTTTTGAACCAATTTCATCAATTTTTGCATCAGTCCCATTAATTGCAACCGCAACACCAATTTGTCCCATACCCGGCACCAATGCATTATGAATATATGTAAAGATTTTATCACCACTGACATTTGCGATACGGCGCAGATTCATATTTTCACCGATTGTAGAAATTGTTGCTGCGATATCATCTTTAACAGCATTCAATGTTGCATCGAAATCGCCTTTTAATTCCAATGCCTTAGATGCAACATCTGCAACCAATTTTTGGAATTTTTCATTTTTTGCAACAAAGTCTGTTTCTGCATTAACCTCTACGACACAGCCCAAACCATCACATTTCACGACTGTAACCAGACCAGACGCTGCGACACGTCCCGCCTTTGAAGCAGCCTTTACAATACCTTTTTGACGCAACCAATCAGCAGCAGCCTCAATATTTCCATCATTTTCCATCAATGCTTTTTTACAATCCATCATACCTGCTGATGTTTTTTCACGCAATTCTTGAATTAATTTTGCTGTAATTTCTGCCATTGTTTTATCTCCACTAATAAATTAAGTTAAATTTTATTTTGCGTGGGGTTTCCCCCACGCGTTTAGATATCAGCCCAGAAAATTATTTTTCTGTTTTTTCTGCCAATTTTTCACGACGTTCTGCACGTGCTTCTGATGTTTTAGATTTGATTTTAGCTTCTTTTGCTTTCAATTCTTCTTCTAATTCATCTGCTGCATCTGCGCGCATATCGGATTCGACCTTTTTACCAGCCGCCCCGCCCAAGCGCTTTTCGATACCGGACAAGATTGCATCAACGAACAAGTCGCAGTACAACTGTGTTGCGCGTGCGGCATCATCATTACCTGGGACTGGATAATCGACCATTTCTGGATTTGCGTTTGTATCACAAATTGCAATTGTTGGGATATCCAGATTTCTTGCTTCGCGTACAGCGTTCATTTCACGTGGCACATCAATAACAACCATCGCCTGTGGTACACCATGCATTTCCAAGATACCACCGAAAATATCGCGCAGTTTTTCAACTTCTTTTGTCATAACACCGACTTCTTTCTTGGTCAATCCCAATTTGTCAGCATTTGCGATATCGGCTTCCATCTTTTTCAAGCGGCGAATAGACTGTGAAACTGTTGTCCAGTTTGTCAACATACCACCCAACCAGCGGTTATTAACATGGTATTGTCCGCAACGTTCTGCTGCATCTTTGACAATATCTTTGGCCTGATGTTTTGTTGCAACGAACAAGATTTTACCACCTGCTGCTGCGATTGCTTCCAATGCAACCAAAGAACGATGCAACAAAGGTGCAGTTTTATTCAAGTTAATGATATGAATTTTGTCTTTTACGCCATAAACATATGGTGTCATCAATGGATTCCAGCGACGTGTATGATGTCCGAAATGCACACCAGCTTCCATCAACTGTTTCATTGTAAATGTTGGCAATGCCATGATTTTATCCTTTTTTTGTGTTATTATCCTCGTCGTTTGTACAACAGCCAAATCGAATAATTTGGACACAAATTTCACAAAACGACTGTGTTCTTCGCACCAAGTGCGTGCGCCAATCATATCAAAACCTACAAAAAAATCAAGTAAAAATATAAACAGAGCACACAAAAATAAAAACCAAAAAAGACAAACAAAATATTGACAAACCAAACCTTTGTACTATATTAAATAGGGTAAGGTAATAAATCAAAAAACACAAATGAGATTACACAATTGTATTTTTTCAGTATTTCTTTCTGGCGCATTTTACGCCCCTGTTGCGTTTGCTAGTGATTGCAACAGTGATATATATCGCCTACAAAATCCAGACAAATGCGTAACAGAAACCGAACGCACCGACACATCGCTTGCGAAAACGATTGGAACAACTGCGGGCGCATTGGCGCTGATTGGTGGCGCAATTGCGATTTTTAGCGGTGGCACCAGCAACGCATCCCCTGCCCCTGAAACGCACACCCCCACCCTGCCAAAGTACGATATGGTGGGCGCAGACATCAGTGCAGTACAACTTGCATCTATCACCAGCGACAGCAATTATATTGAAAACATAAATCAATACAACGACATCCGCCTTGCATATTCATTGGCGCGCGGCCTTACAGGTGCAGGTTCCGAGATTGCTGTTTTTGACTCTGGCAAGAACACGATTCATGGTGGTAATGTTGCACATTTTGCCTCTGGTCAGATTGCCCCCAACGCAACAGTTTCTTCATATATGGTCGCGGACAGATATGGGGACTTCAAGTCATTTTACGAAATCGGCAACGAAATAAACAGCGCCAGCACCACAAATGCGACCATTTACAATTTCAGTTGGTCTGCCGGCATATCTGCAACCGCCATACACTCGCAAAATCAATTAATCAGTATGACAGACGCGAATTTTATAAATTCGCTAAAAAATGCCGCAACCACCCAAGACGCAATATTCGTTTGGGCGGCTGGCAACGATGGCACAGCCCAGTCCAGCGCATTTTCATCAATGCCGATACATATTGACGAACTTCGTGGGCATTTTGTAAATGTTGTCGCCTGGGACAGCGAAACAGGCGCACTGGCTGATTTCAGTAATGCCTGTGGCATAACCAAAGAATACTGTATCACCGCCCCAGGAACAAATCTTGAATCACCGCTGTCAAACAATCCATTAAACGGCACCAGTTTTGCAACACCAATTGTATCTGCTGCAATTGCGGTTATTCGTGAAGCCTTTCCATATATGCAATCATCCGAGATTACCAACCTATTATTTACGACTGCACGCGATTTAGGCAAAGTCGGCACAGACGAAATCTATGGCCATGGAATGTTGGATCTTGAACGCGCAACACGTCCTGTTGGCACACCTGTTGTACAGATATCCGACACATTTGGCACACGATTAAGCACTGCCCGCATCAGCGCCCCAATTGGTCAAAAAATACAATCCAAGAATTTAAAGTTTGCATTTGTTGATAATTTTGGTCGCACATTTGAAACCAATCTAAACGACAACATCAGCATCAAGAACCACAGTATTGCCTGGGAACACTTGCGTCAAGACTCAGAAACCAGTGCGAAATTTAACAATCTAGAATTTGGATTCAAACAAACAAATATCATAAACGGCAATGGCTTTATGCAAACTGATTCAAACAACCTTATGACATTTATTCGTCATTCAGGCAACCAAACAATCGGAAACACAAACTTCTTTTACGAAACCAGTCTGGGTATAACTGCACCAAACGCATCGCCAGAATCAATGATAAATGGATTTTCAAACATATATACTGCCGCCCTAACAATCGGCGCGAAATACCAAGATTTCAGTTTATCCGTTGGCACGCCTGACACAATTATATACGGCAACATGAACCTGCACACACTTTCACACCGCGACAGAAACGGCAACTATATATACAGCAACAACAAAATTGACTTAACATCTATTCCATCGATTGAAATCAAGGCCACATACAAATCAATTACTGCTGGCTTTGTAAAAAATCCAACTGGGCAAGACGAACTATACATACTTGCCAAAACCAAAATTTCATTTTAAACCCGCCCAGAAAAATTCCTTGCTTTTTTAATATATAATTGGTCAAATAACAAGTGCAAAAAACAAAAAACAAAGGAAGAAGAAATGGCAGGCAGCATTAATAAAGTTATTCTTGTTGGCAACATCGGCCAAGAACCCCAAGTTCGCACAATGGGCAGCGGTCAAAAGGTTGTCAGTTTTTCACTTGCGACATCTGACCGCTGGCGCGACAGAAGCACAGGCGAACAAAAAGAACAAACCGAATGGCATCGTGTTGTAATTTTCAATCCAAATCTGGTAGAGGTTGCAGAACGTATGTTACAAAAAGGCACAAAATTATACCTAGAAGGCTCACTGCGCACACGCAAATGGCAAAACCAAAGTGGTGCAGACGTCTACACGACCGAGGTTATATTGAATCCGTTCTCTGGCCAAATGGTTATTTTAAGTGGCGCGAAATCAATGGATGGCTCTATGGGTGATGATGCACCTGTATCTGCCCCTGCCCCACGTGAAGAAATTTCTGTGGCAGACATTGGCGATGACATTCCATTCTAAAGAAAATCCCCAAACGGGGATTTTTTTTTACAACTTTTCAATATAATCAACATCAACTTCTGTGCTAAATATACCCCTATCGACATCACCGTATAATTTAACAGAATCCGTTGGCGTAATTGTCTGACCGCGCCAATCATCGTCATCAATTTCAACTGTAATTGACCCAGTTGAATCTTCGAACAAGAACTTTTCACTGCCCTTGCGTTGTGTAATCTTCCCTTTCATAATAACGGGCACATCATCACGCATTTCATTAACCTGCTTCACAGTAACAATAACTTCTTCGCCACTAACAAAGCCACCCTTTGGATTAGTGTTTTTTACAGGCGCAGCATCTGGTCCTTCGAACCCTGCACTTGCAGTCCCAACCAGCAACACCGCCCCCAGCAGCCCCAACGACATTTTTTTCATAATTAACTCCTTTGTTGTTTTATAGAAATATTATAACACAAAAAACCAATTTTACCCTAGGCAAAAAATCCCACTCATCGCCACACTACAAAAAAGCACTGGCGGGGAAGAATGCCAGTGCCCTATTCTGTGCAAAAGACACAGAAACTGCTTTTTTAAGTCCTATTGTGATTGCTCTTCATTTGTCAAATCCATCTTAACCCATGTATAGGTAATTGTATCACCAACTTTTTTTGCGCTTAACACATATTGACCATCATCAGATGAACTGGGCAATTCCCGCGCATCTATCTTGGCATCCATCGCCGTCAGCGCCGCCCCAACAGTTTCATAACCATCTGGTACAGTACCGATTTTGGCATCGGTTTCACTTATCATACCTGCAAGATTTTTGCCACCTGGTACAGTACCGATTCTTGTAGTGATACTTTGGGCTAGATCAAAAATGTTTCTTCCTATAACCGGAATGATCCCGCGGTGTCTTGTTTGTGGGGCACCATATAATTGTTGAATCATTTCAGCCACGTTGGCAGGATATACAGGCGTATCGGTAGCATCTGCTACTTTATATATTTCATCAGAGTACGGTGATAGTCCAAGCAGGCTTCCACTTGGCAATGTGCCGATTTTGGTTTCGATAGAATCGATTTTATCAATCCCTTCACTTAGTTTCCATATTGGATATATAGGGCCTGTATAGTCAACACCATCGATTGTTGTGGCTTTTGCGCCCTGAATTAACAAATATGCTGAATCAGAATTATAAGCATTCAGTAAAAGTGTTTCGCTCTTGCTAAGATTGTATAGTCCGGGAAGATAATTTCCTCTAGAATCAGTCCAGCCTTCGTACATACCTTGAACCGTTATGCCATCTGGCAATGTGCCGATTTTATCAATCCCTTCACTTAGTTTCCATATTGGATATATAGGGCCTGTATAATTATAAGCTTCAACATTAATTTTATTTTCTCCATTAACTAATAATCTTGATAAACCAGTATGATATGTATCCTCTATAGTTCTAATTTGAGAACTAATATTTTCTAAACCTTTATAGACCATAATTTCACTGCCACTGGGGTCATATATTGTCCAGCCGTTAAACATCCCTTCTAATCCTGGATTGTATTGATTGTATTTCTCAAAACGTACGCCAATACCAACATCTGATGTCCAGCCATTGGTTAATTTATACGTCACACCGGCAAGACCTGGAAATGCCGTGTTAGCATTATATTGACCAAGCATATCTGCTATTCCTCTTGTATTGTTCACCCATGAACCCGTTGATTTAAATCCAAATTCGTTAGTAAAAGGAAAAGACGAAAAATCCAAAGCAGCATTTTCTGTGTTCCAGGCACTTTTAGCAACTATATTTGATAATGCGGTTAGGTCGGTTTGATCCGCTTTTAAATCAAGGGCGGTGGTGGTGGCATAGTCGGTCAGGACCTCGTCCAAGAATCCGCGCGATATCAGCGACGCATCCGCTGGCGCGCTGCCTATAACAATTCCCAGAAATGCGCCCAAAAATCCAGTTGTTAAAAATCTTTTCATCCAAGACTCCCTTCTATTCTTAATTAAATAAAAAACCGCCAGAGAATCTTAAAGCGGTCGGGGAGTTCGAAAATCATAAGTTCAATGACTCTGTCCGCTTTTGGGTTACCCCTGTTGTATGGCGGACAGCCCCCCGACTTTTTCTCAGTCAGGGACATATAATCAGGATAGCGATACAAATACAGAAAACATCAATCGGATTACGACGCGCAACCATACTTGCATCGGAACTTATAGGCTTTCGACAGCCCCGAACCAGATTCCCATCTGATTCAAACAAGATTTTACCCGTTTTTCGCCCTTAATGCAAGACAAAAAAAGCAAACAAAAAACCACCCAATCGGGTGGTTTCAAATCTGGTGGCCCTGGTCGGACTGTATATTCCCATTTATGCCACGTTGGCATAATGGGCCCCTTTCACTACGTAAGCCCCGAACGGCGCAAAGCTTGTTCGCGGCAACTGGCGTTCCGAACCGACCGGTTCTTCGTCCGACCACAAAAAAACCACCCGATTGGGTGGTTTCAAATCTGGTGGCCCTGGTCGGACTCGAACCGACACTCCTCGCGGAACTTGATTTTGAGTCAAGCGCGTCTACCAATTCCGCCACGGGGCCATTATAAGACAGTACAACTAATTAAGCAGCCTGTCTTGCTTCAACTTTTTTGACCAAACGCGCACTACGGTTCGCCTTGTGTACAGGCTTTTTCGCAGGCGCTGCTGGCTTACCAGCTTTCTTTTCAATCGCTTTTTTAATTGCGGCCATTTCTTCGGTCAGGCGCGACACAGGTTTCGACATAACATACGCGTCCAAACCGCCATGCTTTGTCAATGTACGCAGACCTGCTGTTGAAATACGCAATGAAAAATCACGACCCAGCAAATCGCTGTGGAACTTTAACTTTTGAAGATTAGGTAAAAAAGTACGTTTTGTACGACGATGAGAGTGGGAAACATTCATTCCAACTTCTGTTTTTTTACCTGTAACTTTACATACACGTGGCATAATACTCTACCTTTTATTAATAGCGTGGCTAAATTTATAACAAAATAAAACAAAAGTCAAGCAAACTTTTACTTTTTTACACAAAAAACGGCAATTTTCCATCCCAGGGCATATGTTCCTGTGTCTTGAAATCGATTTTTCTGGCACTATATATAGGTCAAAACGAACAAAATTCGCAACCAAGGAGTATCAATTATGAATCCAGATGATTTACAAGAAACCCCACAACAAGCGATTGAGAAATACACAACAGACTTCACCAAACTTGCCGCTGATGGCAAACTGGACCCTGTTATTGGTCGCGACGAAGAAATTCGCCGTTCCATTCAGGTTCTTAGTCGTCGCACCAAGAACAACCCCGTATTGATTGGTAATCCTGGGGTTGGGAAAACCGCGATTGTCGAAGGGCTGGCAAACCGCATAATTTCGGGTGATGTGCCTGAAAATCTGCTAAAAAAGCAACTATTATCCCTTGATATGGGGGCATTGATGGCGGGCGCATCATTCCGCGGACAATTCGAAGGTCGTCTGAAAGCAATATTAAAAGCCGTCAAAGATGCAGATGGCAAAATTATATTATTCATTGACGAATTACACACCTTGGTTGGCGCCGGCAAAGGCGAAGGCAGTATGGATGCTGCAAACCTGTTAAAACCGATGTTGGCACGCGGTGAATTACATTGCCTGGGGGCGACCACACTGGACGAATACCGTCAATATATTGAAAAAGACCCTGCCCTGGCGCGTCGTTTTCAACCTGTGTATGTTGATGAACCGACTGTTGACGACACAATTTCTATTCTGCGCGGTCTAAAAGAAAAATACGAAGGTCATCATGGTGTGCGAATCGCCGATGCCGCATTGGTATCTGCGGTTAAATTATCGAATCGCTATATCACAGACAGATTTTTACCAGACAAGGCAATTGACCTGATTGACGAAGCCGCCGCACGCGTCCGTATCGAGGTTGCATCAAAACCCGACCGTCTGGACGAAGTCGATCGCCATTTAATGCAATTAAAAATCGAGCAACAGGCGCTGAAAAAAGAAAAAGATGAAGAATCAAAAAAACGCCTGACAGATTTAGAAAAAATTATTTCTGAGGTTGAACAAGAATCCCGCACCCTTACCGCCGAATGGCAGTCCGAGCAACAAAAGATGCGCGCGCTGTCTGATGCAATGGCGGCACTGGACGCGGCCAAGGCCGAAGTTGCCACTGCAATGCGTAATGGCGACTATGAAAAGGCATCCGCCCTGCAATATGGCAAAATTCCAGAACTGGAAGAGCGTATTTCACAAATGAACACAGACGCACGCGAATATAAAACGGTTCTGCCGGAACATATTGCCGCAGTCGTCAGCAAATGGACAGGTGTCCCTGCCGACAGACTTAATGCCGAAGAACAATCTAAACTGTTAAACATCGAAGACGAACTGCGCAAACGTGTCGTTGGTCAAGACCACGCACTGGGTGTTGTTGCGCGTGCAATCCGTCGCAGTCGTGCAGGTCTGTCTGACCCACATCGTCCAATGGGCAGTTTTATGTTCTTGGGCCCGACTGGTGTTGGTAAAACCGAAGTTGCCAAGGCACTGGCAGAATATCTGTTTAACGACGACACTGCAATGACCCGCATTGATATGAGTGAATATATGGAACCACATTCTGTATCGCGCCTTATTGGCAGTCCCCCAGGCTATGTTGGATATGAACAAGGCGGTGTTCTGACCGAAAGTGTCCGTCGCAGACCGTATCAGGTTCTGCTGTTTGATGAAATTGAAAAAGCCAACCCAGATGTCTTTAATGTATTTTTGCAGATTCTGGACGATGGCCGCCTGACCGACGGCCAAGGTCATGTTGTCAACTTTACAAACACAATTATTATTATGACCAGCAACCTGCCTGATATGGAGGCCGTAAAGCACAATTTCCGTCCTGAATTTATAAATCGAATTGACGAAATTGTATTCTTTAACCCACTGGGCAAGGATGTAATGGCGGGGATTGTAAAGATTCAACTGCGTGGCCTTGAAAAGCGCTTGAACGAACGTCACATTGATATGAATATCACTGACAAGGCGATAAAATGGCTGGGCGATAACGGGTACGACGCGGTCTTTGGTGCCCGCCCATTAAAGCGCCTGATTACAACCGCTGTCGAAGACAAGATTGCCGACCTGATACTATCTGGCGGAATCGGCGAAGGCAGCACGGTCTATATTGATATCAAAGGCAAAGAATTAACCGTTGGTTAAAAAAAATCCCGCAAACGCGGGATTTTATTTAACTTGCACTACCACCTTATTGTGAATCTGACATATTAGAATATTCAATTGCAGGATGATTTTCAAGACAAACATCGGTATAAGAACATGGTGTACTCAATTCATAATAACCATTTACCCCTTGATACATAACTTGTGTTGGCAAATAACAGCTACATATATTTTGCGCCTCTCCAGCAACCGACGAAGCATACGAATGACCTGTATCTCTCGTACAACTATTACATATTAATGTAAAACAGGAACCATATCGACTCCAATACCCTACTGTAGGTGCTGTAGTTTCACACCCATAGCTTTCATCCGCATAATACCCCGCAGAACACCTAATGGCAGATGCCGCACAATAAGGCACCCCATCAACATTCCTACATACACCCGCAGACTTCACATCTGTACCACCAAGGGTAGTAACCCATGTTCCCGCAGGCGCACATGTATAATTTCCACAAACCAATGCGCTTGCAACATCTGGCAAAAATACAAGTAATCCAACAAAATAAATAAATGACTTTAAAAGCATACTCTTCCCCTTTCTAAAATTTCCATACAATTATAATATCATTAAAAATTTATTGCAAAACAAAAAATCCCCAAGCGGGGATTTTTCATTTTTTCTTTACCTTTGATACTTTTTTATCCTCTGTTTTAAACTGAATATCACGCAATTTTTTATATTCCCCACCTAACGCGCACAACTCTTGATCTGTACCCATTTCAACAATCTGCCCATCCTTTACAACACAAATAATATCTGCATCCAAAATCGTAGATAATCTGTGCGCAATAACAAAAGTCGTACGCCCTTGCATCAAATCATTCAAGGCCGCCTGAATTAGCTTTTCACTTTGTGTATCCAGTGCAGATGTGGCCTCATCCAACAACAATATTGGCGCATTTTTCAGAATTGCACGCGCAATGGCGATTCGCTGTCTTTGCCCACCCGATAACAGACCGCCCCCTTCGCCCACCGGCGCGTTATAGCCATCTGGGAATTCAGATATAAATCCATCTGCATTCGCTGCCACTGCTGCGGCGACAACCTGGGCATGCGTTGCATCTGGACAACCATATTTTATATTTTCTTCTATTGTTCCATTAAACAAGAACACAGATTGTGAAACCTCTGCAATATTTTCGCGCAATGATTTCAAGGTATATTTTCTAATATCTGTTTTATTAATTGTAATCTTGCCGATTTGCGGGTCATAAAAACGTTCTAATAAATTAAACAAAGTCGTCTTTCCACCACCAGATGGCCCAACCAAGGCACAAACCTTACCTGCTGGCACATCCAGATTAATATTTTTTAACACTGGGTCATTTTGATTATATGCAAATGACACATTATGAAATGCAACAGACATTTTCTTGGCGGTTAAATCCTGTGCGTCTGGCGCATCGACAATATCAGGCCTGCTGTCCAAGAATTGGAACAACACCTCTGCCGCCAGCAGGCCATGTTGCATTGTATCCCCTGTCCCTGTAATAGACTTTGCAGGCTTATACGCAGCCGTCAACGCCAACAAGAACGCGGTAAAATCACCAGTTGTAATTGCACCGCTAGCAATAAAATGCCCGCCCATAATCAATGCGATACACAAACCAATTGAAATCATAAATTCCATCAATGGCGACCGCAGTTCATTTGTCTGGGTTGTTTTATATGCATTAACCATTGAATTATTCAAAACCTTTGCAAATTTCTTTTCTTCGCGTTCTTCTGCTGCGAATGCTTGAATTGTTTTTATTCCATGCAAAGTTTGATTTAATTGTTGCGAAACATCATTTGCGATACCGAACGACTGTCGCGATAATTTGCGTCTTTTACGCATAATCAAGACCATAGGCACCATAATTGCCGGCACCAAGAACATCAAGACCAAACACATCTGATGCGCATAATAAAACATCAACCCCAGTGTCATAACCAAAGTCGCGACATCTTGCACCAATTTGATAACAGCACCCGTTACCAGATTTAGCACTGCTGTTGACTGAACCGTAAAATAATTCAAATTTTTTCCAATCCCATCGCCATAAAACTTTGCCAGATTCATACGCGTCATATGACGATAAATCTTTTTTTGCAGATTTGCACTGGCCATCAAACCGCCCTTGGACATAACCAATGCCTTGGCATACGAAAAAGTTCCCTTGGCACCAAAAGCAACAATGATCTGAATTCCCAACCAATAGACCGCATCCAGACTTTTGCTAATAAACGCTTCGTCCACAACCTTTTGCACAATGGTAATGGAAAAAGCCTCAGCCCCTGCGGCCAAAACAGTAAAAATAACACCCGACAACAACCACTTCCAATACGGGCGTCCAACTTCATTCCAAACACGACCATACAAAGACCACTTTATACGACCATTCGATTTATCGCCTTGTATAACAGACTTTAATTTTTTCATCATAATGATTACCTTAATTTATAACATTATCAATAAGTATAGGAAGAATTCCGCCACAAAATCAATTGAAAATATTTTATAAAAACATATTGACAATCTAAATATAAATGTATAAAATACACTGGCTTTAAAAACAAAAGCAAAGTTTTGGGGTCATAGCTCAGTTGGTAGAGGGCGGGTTGCTTTGCAATGCCGGGGTCTGTCAAAGGGGTAACCTGAAAAAGCAAAGTTTTGGGGTCATAGCTCAGTTGGTAGAGGGCGGGTTGCTTTACAACGCCGGGGTCTGTCAAGAGAGTAAGACAAAAGCAAAGTTTTGGGGTCATAGCTCAGTTGGTAGAGGGCGGGTTGCTTTACAACGCCGGGGTCTGTCAAAGGGGTAACCTAAAAAGGCAAAGTTTTGGGGTCATAGCTCAGTTGGTAGAGGGCGGGTTGCTTTGCAATGCCGGGGTCTGTCAAAGGGGTAACCTGAAAAAGCAAAGTT
>JAFXFG010000045.1 GCA_017520675.1 Alphaproteobacteria bacterium | reverse complement strand
TCGCCGATATTCACTTGGGATTATACACCAAAATCAATAAAAATCAACATTTTTGAAACAAGCCCACAGACGACCCAGAATTGCTTCTGGCGGAAAAGGTTTATAGTTTATTACTTTTTCTGTTTTCGTTGTTCTGGGGTTGTCTGGGCTAACATGTGAAGATACAACAGCACCCGAATATTCATACTGGCAACCGGGATTTGGCATTGGAATTGGTGCAGAATTGCCATGGGGATTTCATGTTTACGGCGAACCATATTTCTATTGGACGGCATACGATGATGACAAATGGGTTGTGCATAATGGTGCATTTTCCCAAATAACAGAACGCAATTTTACACAACGGTATTCGATATCCATATCTAATAATAAATTTGATATCTGGGGGTTTGTTCCAACGATTGCGTTTGGATATACACACCACAATTCAAATATATGGCAACGCGAATTTGATAAATTCAGCGCCGAATTTACCATGCGTCAAAAGTTTTAATATCGCATCTATAGTACAAAAATACCGCATCAACTGCGGTATTTTTGTTTATCTCTGGTCGGGGCAAAAGGGAACCAACCATTTTTTCTGAACCCTTGGTTTTCTTGCTTTTTTGTGTTTAACCCACTGAAAATACCGTATACAATGTATCACACTTTGTATACCACACCACATATTATACAAAATTCTGACAAAAATTAAAGCTGATTTTGAACATTGCACAAAAATTGCACCAAGGAACAATTATTATTATATTTTGCAACCATTTCTGCATATTCCATAGCACAGGCGACATCGCGTTTCTGAAAGTTATTTTTGGCATTTCTAATTGAATTACGTACAGCATCCTTGTCCATATTCAAGGCCTGACGATAGACTTTACGCGCAAAATATGACATGCCGCCATACTTTGTCAAATATGTTTCCCCCCAATCTATTCTGCGTCCACTACGACGATTTCTGGACGAATCTTCATCTGTACGTGTATAAAATATCTGATATTCATTTTCACGTTGTGGAACACCATCTTCCTTGTCACCAGCCCACTCAGACAATAAATACATTTCATATTTCAGCGATGCCATATACATTGGCACATTATCATGTGATTCTGCCTTGTTTGCTGCCAGTGCGGCCGCAGCCTCGAACCAAGGACCATGTCTGTAATGCATAACCTCTGGCACATTGTCATAGTACAATTTTAATGCATAATGCGCATTAATTTCTGGAAACGACAATTTGCAAACAAATCCCGACAGTCCTGACCAAGGATTCACACCATATACATTAATTCCGCGTGCCAACAAATTGCATTTTAAACCAAACAGGTTCCCAATTTCTGGCAATTCATATACATGGTCGCTTTCCATTTTTCGTAAATCAATGATATTATTTATTAAAAAGTTTTCTAGGCATTCACGAAAGTTTGCCGTAACTGATGCGATTTGTTCACGTGATAGGCGGGCACGCAACTGTGGTGGCAACGCGCCCAAATATGGCGAAACATCTGTATTATAAACAATGCGCTTTAATGTATTTGGGTTGCTAACCCGATTTCGACGCAAAAAACCCGTCAACGCCCTGTGCTTTGGGCGTACCGCATTTATATCCAAAATCAAAGAATCCATATATTTTTTCACACACTATATATAGCACAAACATATCCATTTGTCAATAACATTGATATATTCTTAGTGTTATTTATAAATCCTGTAAATTTTTCACAAAAAACGTACCCCAAGGTTGAATCCTTGGGATGTTTTTATCCAGTCTACTTTTTTGCCCCCACACAATATGACATTTTAGTTGGCACAACCGCGGATGGGTGTTTGATGACTGATGAAGAATACCATAAATTTATTAATTTACCGGTTAAAGAATTTATAGCTGAAGAAAAAAGGAATCCGTATTGGCTAAAAACCACAGGCGGCTGAAGATGAAATAGACCCCATCAGAGGCGTTGATGGCATAGAATTTGATTTATATCAAATCTTTGAAGCAAACTTCTCTTAATTTTTTATTTTATCTTCCACCTCTGGATAGTGGTACTGTGTGAATATATGACTGAAGTTGTCGTTCAGAAACTTGAATAACTTTACCACAGCATGGATTAAAATCCTTATTTCCGTAAACTAACCAAATAACGTTTTTGTCTTTCAAATCTTCTTTAGGCATTGTTCCAGGGCAAGGATATCCATCTGTAAAAATAATTTTATTCACTTCTTTTTTATTGGAAAATGCTCTGACAGCCGCATCCCAGTTTTCGGTCCGTCGAGATTTTGCCGTAATTTGAAAATTGTCAATATCATCTTTTGTCTTTATTTCTTTGAAATCATAAACGAACTCGTCAAAACAACCGACCTTTAATTTAGAGGACTTGAGCAATGGTTTAAGCTGTCTTAAAAATTCACGTAATAAGTGGACATTTACAGAACCGCTGACATCCAACATAACCTCGGTATCCGGTTGTCCTTCATCTTCCAATTCTTCCACACGTGCCATATAATCATTTTCGGCACCGGAACGGCGATAAGACCAGCGATCACGTTCTTCATCAAATGATTTTTTTAACAATTTTTTCCAGTCTACGACAGGCTCTTTTGTTTCCCCAACGGCCCCGAGTGTTGTATGATCATCTGGTTGATGAAAGTTGCCTTTTACTCTATTTAAATGCTCTCGCACCTGTTCAGCCATTTCATGGCGTTTTTCTCGGTTTTCAGCTACGAAGCCTTTTTCATAGGAATCCATTTTCTCGTCTTTGGGCGCAGGTACTTCATTTTCTTGGGGCCGGCCTTCCTGATTTTCGTCAGTTCCTTGTCGGCTGATAGCTTCTTTTCCCTTGTCCCACAAACTTTTCTTTTTAGATTCTTCTTGTTTTCGCTGTTCTTCACGTTCAGCTTGCTTAACTACTTCTTTCCATATATCGTGCGTATCGTGGCCTACTTGTTCATCTTCACTGTCCCAATCAATATTGCAATCATCCCAGTCAGTGTTTTCAGAGCCCGAGCCGGAATCAGAACGAGAACTTTGTCCTTTTTGGTCTTGAGGGGATCCTTGTTGACTTTCACTTGATTGTCCGGAAGTTGAATCAGATTGATTCTGTTCTTTCTGGTCTTGAGGTTGATCCTGTGGCTGTTGAGCATCGCCCTTTTGGGATTGTTGTTGCTGTTGCTTTTGCTTCTTTTCATGGTCGCGCTGTTCTTTCTTTTTCAAGAGATTTTCATACATTTCTTCAGCAGAGTGATTAACAGCCTCAGCAATATCAACAGCCCTCCTCGTCATAGGCAATTTTTCGTTTTTCAAAATTTGATTAATGACAGAGTCCGTTGCAATATTCCATAAAAATTGATTACGCCCCTTACTGCGCAAAATATGGTTAAAGGCCACATGCATAACTTCATGTGCAAAGACAAATTGTTTTTGTTCGTCTGATAATGTGCTGAAAAACTTTGGAGAATAGATAATTCGATGTCCATCCGTTGCCGCTGTCCTAACTCTATCATCAGCAACGATCGATAAAGGTCTCATCGTCACACCAAGCAACGGGAACTTGGCCAAAACCTGTTCTTTGATATATTGAATTTCTTCCTGTTGCTCTAAGACGGTACTCATCATTACTATACCTTCAATTTAAAAATGAGTGACTTTGTTTCATTGGAAACTGCATCAGCATCAGCAACAGGCATAACAATTTGAACAGCATCAGGCAATTTACTTGCCATAATCTGCCTGTCTTTAAGCAGAGGAATAAATTTTGCCTGTTCTTCAGCCGAGACCTTATCCAATCCGGTTATGACAAGCAACACCTTCTTTTTCGGTCTTTGTTTTACAGATTCTATATGCTCAATATGCTTGATTAAGTCTTGAACTGAAATATCTGCTTCTATTTTTGGATATTCCGCGAAATCAGATGCCTGGGCACCGACAACCAACAACGCCCGATCATCAATAAATTCCGTTTTGATCTGATCAATCTTTTCGGCTCTTGTATTGGCGGGTTTTGGTCCTGCCCAACCGATATCAGGTTGGATGACTAAGCCATTCTTGCGTTTCTTGCAATTTTTTTCAAGCATTTCTTTTAATGACATTTTATCTCCCTCCATTTGTATTTAAATTATGTAGGCTAGATAAACCGGCGATTTGCACAGCCCGTGCATCATCGTTACCAATCCAAACAGAATCAAAAGTTGCTCGGATTTCAAGCCCCAGTTGACTTTCAATGAATTGACGTACTTTCGCGACTTGTTTGGGTGTTGCATGGCGTAAACTCAACGCCAACGCCAAACGGGCATCATGTCCCTCAGGAATATCTTCGCGGGTATATTCACCTTCAATCACTTCTTCCAAGGATAGCGGCGGATTTTTCGCATAGGACAATAAACTGGCCGCCAGTTCAATCCCGATATCAGCTTCCAAAATTTCACGGCGCATCACGCCTTTGTTGGCATAGATTTTATCTGATACCTTTTCCCATTTTCTTGGGTCAAGCGCAAACTTACCCGGGTTTTCTTCATTATATTCCGAATAGAACACTTGCCGTCCATAGGTGGCCACAAAGCTGGCGACTAACGGATGGATATTCAAGCGATCAGGATCTTCCGGATGTGATTTGCTATGTTCGGACCCCCACTCCAACCAATCTTGTATATTTAAATCCAGGTAAATGTGGCTAAGACGTCTGAATAACGGTGCCGGCATATGATAAGCGGCTCCGGATTCTTCCTTGCTGTTACCGGCCAAAACAACCACAGCATTGTTTGGTAGTTTGCCAACGCCCTGAGCAATTGATTTTTCCAACGCCACGTGATAAATCAAACTTTGTGTCGTTTCACGTGCATTGGTCACTTCATCAATAAATAAGACATGTTGTTTATCCGGTTCTGTTTCGCATTTCCTGCACAAATCTGTGTACCACTTAGGTGGCACCCAAACACCACCTGAAGTCCCATCGGCTCCTACGCCATTTGGATAGATTGTTTTACCGATAACATCTTCCGGCAAAATTCCATTACACAACGTAATTGAGGTTAAATCCGGATCGATATCTTTTACGCGCTGTGATTTACCGACACCGCTTGGGCCATGCAACATAAAACTCATACCGTTTTGGATATAGAAGTTTATTTGATCTTTGACGGGCATTGGTTCATCAGACACCACTATCCCATATTTTTTCTGTCTGGCTATCGGTTCTTTCTTTTTAACAGACTCTTTTTCCTTTATTTTTTCAGAGCCTCTTGAGAACTCTCTGCTTACCATACGTTCAATCGGCTCCAGTTCCCCGGCAAAGTATTTATCTAGATAATGTTTCATGTCTGTTTTGGAAAAATCATCGGACAAGCCCATTGAACCAAACTGAATACCGGCAAATAAACATTTTTTTGCGACCATTGTTCCGCTTACGTCCATCAGCCATTCTATCGGTTGTACTTGGACCCAATAAGGTTTCCAATTCTCTACCTGTTCCCCTGTGGATAGCTTGCTATCGTCGCTTGCAGGACGTCCAAGAACGCGGATATATCGCTTTCCATCCATTTCATATTCAAGAAAGGATCTGGCTTCAAAAGCCCTATCATAATCGTTTAAACCAGCTGTATCAAAAAAGTAACTTTTTCTGGTCATACGAAGAGATCCTGATGAAAATAATATCTCTAATCTTTCGCTGGTGCGTTCATCGGCGACCGTTTGCGGGTATTCACCATATTCCGCTATCCTGATTCCATCGATAGTCCTCACTTTGCTCGGGCTGATTTTCCATGCCTCCGATGGAGGCAAAACGGGGCGCGCCGCGATTTTACGGGAATTCTTACTCCCCGAGCCCTTCTGCCCCCCCCAGGAGACGCAACGCACGTAAAGCCAATGCCCCTCACTTGAAGACGCGGACCAAGATTCACAAGTTAAGTCACCTTCAGAAGTACGATCATCACCATCGATCATCTCGGCACCCAATAAAACTGCCAAATCCGTTGGCGCAACCTTCGTGCCATAACGTTTCATAACTTCCAGGGCACCATCGCCCCATATCTGTTCTTCCTTCAAAAACGTAAAGTCCATATGAACACCTTAATTTAGTTTATACTTCCAGTGTATCATACAATTTACTCTTCTCCAACAAATTTTTGTATGGCGTTTTTCCCGCTTTAAGAAGGTCAATCGGTTGCTGATATGTACCCAGTTCTTAGTCCCCTTTAAATAGCCATTTAATAATGCATGCGATTGCAACCGCATTCAAATATCGTAAAATTTATGAACAAACTGGTTCTATAACCCAAATAATGAAACATGAATCCAAATGTATTGAACGAGATTATGGATGGCAAACTGGGGTGCAGTATTGATGAACTGTATGCGCTGGCGGCAAAAAATCAATTATAATCCGCCACGAACTGGCAGTGCGAAAAAGCCCATTGGATGTAAATGGGGCTTTTTTATGCATTTTTGCATCCGCAAAAACACATCCATTTGCACATATCAAAAAACATCGCCCGCAACCCCGCAGAACTCTGGGATATAAAAAACAGACGTATGCCGAACACACGTCTATTATTATCTCTGGTCGGGGCGAAAGGGAACCAACCATTTTTTCTGAACCCTTGTTTTTCTTGCTTTTTTGTATTTAACCCACTGAAAATACCGTATAAATGTATCACACTTTGTATACCAATTTTAAAATTATCGCGTTTCCGACCAAAAGTACAACCTTTTTTACTCAATTTTAGCAGTTTTTTGGTTTGACCGACTGGGCAGACCACAAATTTATTCTGTCCGTTTATATTGCAAATACCGTATTTTTATATTATATTCAAAGCGAAAAATATAAGGATATAGTATGAAATTATGCAAAGTAAAGTTGGTAAATTTTCGTGGATATAAAAATGCGACTTTTAATATCACAAATTTAAATGTAATTATTGGGAAAAATGATGTTGGCAAATCCACAATTATTGACGCTCTGGATATATATTTTAATGATGCACCAATAGATCTAAACGATTTAAATGTTCATATTCCGACTCAAGAACCAAAGTTTATAGAAATATCTTGTTGCTTTGAAGTTAACCCGAGAGAACTAATAACATTAGATTCAAGTGAAAATACTGCAACTTGTTTGGAAGATGAGTATTTATTAAACAAAGATGGGTTGTTAGAAATATCAAAGATATATGATTGTTCCGGTGGAAAACTTAGTAAACCTAGTATAAAGATTATTGCTAAACACCCAAACAATTTTGAAACACCATTAATAGCGTTAAAAATAACTGACTTAAAAAGAATGGCGAGAGATAAAGGTATAAATTCAACCAATGATAGTATAAAAAAAGAAATTCGTAAGGCTATTTTTGAACAAACAGCGAATTTAACTTTTGATGATGAATTTCATATAGAAACATCGACCAAAGACACCGATATTATTGAACTTTTTAAAAAATTCAAAGATGATTTTCCTTCGTATATGCCATTCAGAGCAGACAGAACAAACACCGATAAAGACAAAGAAGTAAATGACACAACAAAAGCCATTACAAAAACGGTTGTTGCTGGTATGGAAGCCGAATTTCAAGAGATGAAAAATAAAATAAACGATAAGATACAAGAACTTGCAAGTAAAACTTTGGAAAAATTAAAGACATTTGATGAAAATATAGCAAATACATTAAAACCAGATATAGATTCAAAAGCACTTGATTCATTGTTTTCTTTTACTTTTTCTTGTGATGATGGAATTTCTTTTAATAAACGCGGTAGTGGGGTAAAGCGATTGATGTTGTTAAGTTTCTTCCTTGCCGATGTTGAAAGGAAAAACACTAGTAATAAAGGTGTGATATATGCAATAGAAGAACCGGAAACTTCACAACACCCAGATTTTCAAATAATGTTGATGGATGCTCTTAAACAATTATCTACGGCAAACGATAGACAGATTCTTTTGACAACACATACACCTGAAATCGTAAAAATGGTTGATAAAGAAAATTTGATATTTGTTCAAAAATCTGATGATAAATCTGTAATAGTGCAACAAGATGATGCTATAGAATTAAAAAAAGTCGCTGATACATTAGGCATCTTACCGTTTGTTTCTTATAAAGGTGTTATTTTTGTTGAAGGAACAACAGATAGAAAATTTTTAAAGAATTTAAACAATTTACCAACATTGAAATCCATTGTTGATTTAAATCAGTTTACTTTTATTCCGTTGCATGGTTGCGGAAATATTGACATTTGGATAAAAGAAGATTATTTGAAAAATTCCAATGTGAAATGTTTATATTTTAAGGATAGAGATGATAATACTGCTCCGGCAATTACTAGGGATGATAATGTTAATAATGTCATAAAAACAAGCAAGCGAGAAATTGAAAATTATATACCATACACAGTTGTTGAAAATAGGTTTGGTATTCAGTTTACAGATGCAGAAAAACAGAATTGGGACAATATAGATGTGGCTTCTGTTGCAGTAAATGACCATGGGACCCATTTGAATCCAGACAACAGACAATCAGAAAACATTGTAAAAAATATTCTGCAAAGTAAAGATGTTTGGGACAATATAACCTTTCCTGAAGCAGATTTATCAGAATTTCAAAATTGGTTCGAGCATATAAAATCATTCTTTGAAATCTGATTTCACATGAACACTGTATAATACATGATTTCACCACCCCATCCGCTGAATAAAATGCGTGATTGTGGCGGGTGAAACATCCATTATTTTAGCAATTTATGATTTCAATTGATTTTTTGTGTATTTTTTGTGTAATATGCCTTATGATTTAGGAAAATTGAGAAGGAAAGAAATGTCTAAGTTTAAATTGGGTGAACTTTTTGCCGGAATTGGCGGTATTGGTTTGGGGTTTGAACAAGCAGGATTCAATGTTATTTGGGCAAACGAAATAGACCAAAAGGCGTGTCATACATATTCAAAAAACAGTAAGGCAAAATTATTTTGCCAGGACATGAAGACAGTTGACCCTAAAAATTTACCCCCAATTGATATTTTAACTGGTGGTTTCCCTTGTCAGGCATTTTCCATTGCCGGTTATCGTAAGGGTTTTTCTGATGAGCGTGGAAATTTGTTTTTTGATATTCTTAGATATATTGACGCATTACAACCAAGAGTTGTTTTTTTGGAAAATGTCAAAAACTTAGCAGGACATGACAAAGGTAAAACATTTTCTATAATTAAAGACGCACTAAAACAAGCGGGATATCATGTAAAATATAAAGTTATGAAAACTTCTGAATTTTCAGAAGTTCCTCAGAACCGTGAACGCATTTATATTGTTTGCTTTAAAAATAAAGCAGATTATGAAAAATTTGAATTTCCTAAGCCGGTAAAAAAACACAAGAAAACAACGGATTTCTTAGAAGAAACGGCGGACAAATGTTTCTATTATACGGGAAGCAATTTATATCCTAGACTTGTTAACGATATTACAGATAAAGATATTATTTACCAGTGGCGCAGAAAATATGTGCGTGGTAATCGTAGTGGCTTATGTCCGACATTAACCGCAAATATGGGTATGGGGGGACATAATGTTCCAATTATTAGAGATAGTGTTGATATAAGAAAGTTAACGCCAAGAGAATGTGCAAGATTTCAGGGATATCCAGACTCATTTATTTTGCCGGACGATTTACCAGCATCTGCATTATATAAACAAATTGGCAATAGTGTTTCCGTTCCTGTTATAAAAGCGATTGCAAAAAATATAATGAAAGCCATTTCTGACGAAGGGGAATAATAATGTTTTTCAGACAACAAATTCAACAAGAACAAGAAAAATATGTAGATTTATTGCGTGTTGTTGGTGCATTGTCAAAATTGTCTTCAGACAGCGAAATCCCATATTTGTATTACAGAATGGCAGAAAATATTTTCTGTAAGGCATTTGATGCAGAAAATTTAGCTCGTTCAGACATTTCTTTAGACGCCAAAAAAGGACAAATAGGTTTAGGATTAAAGACTTTTATCTGCAAAGGCGTATGTAGCACAGAAAAAATTGCTGAATTTAATGAAAGTAGACACCTTATAGACGAAGCGGATACGGTACGCAAAAAAGTAAATACTATTGCTTCTTTAAGAAACGAACGCCTTGAAACCACAGGTGGGATTTGTGATATATTGATTGAAAATATGTTATATCACTGTGTTGCACGAAGAGCAGGAAAATTTTTATTCCACGAAACCCCGATAAAAAAAATAAATATTGAAAACATAGGAGCGATAAGGGAAAATGGAAACATCATTTCATTTTCTGACGGTATTTATGATTATAGTTTCAATTCTTCTAAAAGTACTTTATATAAAAAGTTTATCTTGAACCCAGTGCATGAAATGGATGTAGAGATATACGATGACCCATATGCAATATTAGAACAACTTATCAGACAACAACAGCCGGGATTAATAGTAGAACAAGAAACAAAAGAAACTATTGTATTGCCTTTATATTCAGAGCGTGGCGAAAAACATGTCCCCGAAAGAAGTGGCTTAAATCAATGGAACGCAGCAGGTAGAGCAAGAGATTATGACGAAGTTTATATCCCAATTCCAAGATTTATATATAACACACATCCAGATTTCTTCCCTGGCAGAGACCAACCATTTGAATTAAAATTACCCAGTGGCAGAATACTAGAAGCAAAGGTGTGTCAAGACGGCGGAAAAGCGCTTATGTCAAATCCAAACAAAGATTTAGGACAGTGGCTATTGCGAAATGTCATGCATTTACAGCCCGGCGAATTGCTAACATATACAAAGTTAGAACATATTGGAATAGACAGTGTAGAAATTACCAAAATAAATGATGGTTTATACGCAATCAACTTCAAACGATTTGGTAGTTTTGAGAACTTTAAGCAAGAGAACCATCCAGACGAAGAATAAACATTACTTTTCCCAGCGAATTTGATAAATTCAGCGCCGAATTTACCATGCGTCAAAAGTTTTAATATCGCATCTATAGTACAAAAATACCGCATCAATTGCGGTATTTTTGTTTATCTCTGGTCGGGGCGAAAGGATTCGAACCTTCGACACCTTGGTCCCAAACCAAGTACTCTACCAGACTGAGCTACACCCCGAGAACGACACCCATTATAACAATATTTTTTTCAAATGCAACTATTATTGTAAATTTTTATGCTTGTCTGTTTTCATTAAGTTTTCTATGATATAAATAATGAGAAAAAGAACTACGATTTTTATCATCACATCATTTATTACAACAGTGGCTTGGGGTGCTACGCGTGATGCGCAACTGACTGAAACAACACCATATAATTACAACTACATGTACCCATATTTAAACAATCAGATGCGCACTAATTTAAATCCAGGAACAATAAATTCGCAAAGTCAAAATCCAATCAATGCCGTTGTCAAGACCCAGAAATTATCTGGCACTCGTCGGGTTGTTCCGCGTCCGCATCTGGTACGCAGTGCAACATCAGGCACAAAATACGGCACATCGAATCGCGATAAAACACCCATTACCCTGCCCCAAGGCACCGTCCAACGACGGGTGGTTGCCCGTCCCAATATTGCACGCAGTGCATCGGGCGCTTCGCTTTATCGTTCTGACACCACCCAGACAAACCGCGGTCGCGCAGTCAGGGATGAAAACACGTTACAGTATCAAACTGGTCTGCAACAACGCGCGACCGAGCCTGCTACCCCCCGTCAATCTTCGGTCCGTTGTATGGCAGATTACACAGACTGCATGGACAAATACTGCCAACGTGAAGACACCGCATACAACCGCTGTTATTGCAGTGCAAAACTGGCACAGATTGATTACAAATACCAATCTGAGATTGACAACCTAATAAAACAAATCCTTACAATCCAAGGCACTAACAAATGGACCGATGACGAAATGGACGCATACTGGATGGAAACGATTGGCAAATACAGCGATGGAAATTCTTGGACAAATCTTGAAAATGCGCTTAACATTGACTGGGCCAGCATGGACAGTCGCGTACGCGGTCAAAACGCCTTCGCGACAGGTCATGAATATTGTGTTCAATTTTTACGCGGTTGCGGATATATGGCATCAAATTTACGTGATGCGTATAAATCAGACATTGGGCGCGATTGTGCCACATACGAAGCTTCATTAATTCGTCTAAGAAACGCAGCAGAAAGCATTGTATCTTCGAATCGCGAATAAGATTTATTTATTATATTCTTCGCATATTTTATTATGCCGATAAATATTTCGCGCCAGATCATCACTTATAACATCCCAATCGCTTCGCCGTCCATACACAGGCTGACACAAAACACGTGGACAATTACTAATCTGCGATGGAGTATTTTTTACGCAGGCTGTTACGAATATCATCAGTCCCACGATTAAAAGTTTCTGCATTAACATTCTCCTGAATTTTAAAAATTTGCATTTGATTATCTACACTAAGTTCTGCCGAAATTCGTTTAGCCCGTTCAGTCCCGACATAAAGTCCTGAAAAGTATGCAAGGAACAATGCCCCCAAAGCATAAAAAACAAAATAAATATTTTTCATAAAACATCCTTTATATTAATTCCCCGAATAAAAACACCGGCGGGGAGGACGAAAGCCGGTGTTTCTTCTGTACTTTGACACAGAAACTGGTGTTGTGGTCGGGATTATTTCCAATTACTTGGAATACTGGAATAATCAGACAACCTTGTTGCGTTATAGTACATATCACTAACCTGAGATGATGTGGCATCTGGCCAGATTTCATACAGGTATTGCCCATTTATACGCGCAGATGGACCGGTTAAGGATGTGCAGTTATAGAATGTTCCATTGAACATATTACTCTGTGCCGTACCAGAAATATTACCAAACAGGTTTTCGGGGATTGATGTCAAACCAGTGCAACCAGAAAAGGTGAGGTAGAACATATTACTTGCTGGTGCGCCAGTTAGATTACCAAATAATCCATCGGGAATTGATGTCAAACCACGGCACGAACAAAAGGTAAGTTCGAACATACGACTTGCTGGTTTGCCAGATATACCCGCGAATAAACCATCGGGGATTGATGTCAAACCACTGCAACCATTAAAGGTGCCGTAGAACATATTACTTGCTGGTGCGCCAGATATCCCCGCAAATAATCCATCAGGGATTGCACTGGTCAAACCACTGCAACCATAAAAGGTGTCTTGGAACATATAACGTGCTGGTGCGCCAGAGATGCCAGCGAATAAGTCAGATGGGATTGAACCGGTCATATTAATTGCTTTATAAAATGTCCGATAAAATCGTGGTTGCGAACCATCCGCCAATGTTCCAAATATTGCACCCAGTGAACCATCGATTGATGCGATATTTGTGTGTGAATAACTTACATAAAAACTTATCGCAGCGGTGGTTGTACTGGTATTATATGCCGTTGCTTTTCCACCAATTTTTATTGTATATGTGCCAGCGGTTGAATAATTGTGAGAATATCCTAATTCTTGTGTGTTTGTACGGGTGATTTTGTTTCTGGTACCATCGCCCCAATCAACATAGAATTCACCCACCGCGGATATGGAAAATGTAAAACTGGTTGTATTGGATGTGGTAGTTATAAAAAACTTATAATTTCGTTCGGTTGTTCCATCGCCAACAATCAATGTTTCAACCGCGGTGTTTACTGTGTCTGTATCAGTGGCTTGAAGTGTGGCAAATTCACCGTTGCCATAGTCGGTGGTTGCAGAACCGTTTAGCATATGGTTTGCAACATCAATTGCAGATAACAGATATTTCATATTTGCAATTTGTTTCACACTGTTCAGGGCACTGTTATATGGCACAGTGATATCCCATGTTTGTTCAATCATTTTGTGCACATATTCAACATTTGCAATCTGGGCAGAATATGCCCCAGATACAAATAATAAACCAAATAAAATTAATAAT
>JAFXFG010000044.1 GCA_017520675.1 Alphaproteobacteria bacterium | reverse complement strand
TTGTAAATGTGGACTATGTGCATAAATTGATTGCACAGAAATGGGATGTTTCAGTGCCGATTAAGGCAGACAGTCCAATGCAGGTTGCAAATATGAAATACCTGCTGACAGCGGTGGATGTCGCGAATGAAATTTTAAACGGAGAAAAGACAACTGATTATGGTAATGGCGAATTTGCGACGCTTCAGGTCGCCGACACAGTCGCCACGAATCAGGCGGTGGAAACATTGGTAAAGAAAATTGATAAGGGGCCAGAATTCACCCTGACAACAACAGACGATACCGACAGTTTTGAATTTTCAATCAGTGCGGCGGGTGAATTTATTGTTGACTGGGGCGACGGCACAGTTGAAACAATAACAAAACCAGACACAACAAAAACAACATATTCGCATAATTACGCCACCGCCAATACATACACAATCGGCCTCAGCGGTCAGGCAACGGCATATAATACCAGTACAGCTGCGATAAGTTTTTATGTAAATTCATCACAAACAAAAATCGCATCTATTGATGGTTCGCTGGGGGCAATATTTGGAACGCTCAGCAGTGATACAAATAACCAACCAAGATTTTATCAGACATTTTATAAAGCAACTAATATGACCGGTTCAATCCCATCTGACTTATTTGCGGGTATATCTGGTGCACCAGCAGAGCGTATGTTCTACAGCACCTTTGCTTATTGCAGTGGTTTGACATCAATCCCATCTGATTTATTTGCGGGTATATCTGGCGCACCAGCAAGTTATATGTTCTACGAAACCTTTCGGGATTGCACTGGTTTGACATCAATCCCATCTGACTTATTCGCGGGCATCTCTGGTGCACCAGCAAGTTATATGTTCTACAGCACCTTTTATGGTTGCAGTGGTTTGACTGGCGCAATACCCGATGGTTTATTCGCGGGTATATCTGGCGCACCGGCAGAGGGTATGTTCCAACAAACCTTTCGTGGTTGCAGTGGTTTGACATCAATCCCAGAGAATTTATTTGGGAATATTTCTGGTGTGTTATTATATAGTGATAGTTTGTTTGCAATGTTTGCGGGATGTACATCATTAACCGGGCCGTCTGCGCGTATAAATGGGCAATACTTGTATGAAATATGGCCTAATGTATCTTTTTACAATTCTGTAGGTTCTTATGTCATTGGGCCTTATTATCAATGTACAGGTCTGTCAGATTATAATCAGATACCCAATAACTGGAAAGTGTATGTTGACAACACAGGTATGTTTCAGTGATAATGTTTTATGTTTTTTCTTGATTTTTTGGTTTTTTTGGGTAATAATGTTGCCCGCACAACACCCTTGGAGGTTGTGTGTATGTCAAAAAATAATAAAAGGAATTAAAAATGGCAATTAATTTAAATGCAGAAATTCGCAATGTTGCTGGCAAGGGGGCCGCACGTAGCATCCGCAAAAATAAAAATATCCCTGCTGTTATCTATGGGGAAAAGAAAGCCCCTGTTTCAATCGAATTGAATGGTCGTGAATTCGAAATGTTGTTGAAAACCCCAGGGTTGCGGACAAAATTGTTCCAAATCAAAACCGCAGAAGGTACAGAAGACGCAATGTTGATGGATGTTCAATATAATCCTGTGTCTGATGCTGCAATGCATGCTGATTTTAAACGTATCGATGTTAAAAAACCAGTTAATGTTGTTGTGCCTGTCGAAGTTATCAATGCCGAAATCTCAAAAGGATTGAAGTTGGGCGGTACATTGAACTTTGCAGTACGTAAAGTTGCTTTGCGCGGTTTGGTTGATGTTATTCCAGAAAAAATCGTTATCGATTTGGCAAACTTGTCAATTGGTGATGTAGTGCATGGAACTGACTTGGTTTTGCCAGATGGCGTTGAATTAGGCTTGCATCAGGCAGAATTAGCATTTGCAATCATTGGTGGTAAAATGCCAGATGAAGCAAAAAATGCTTAATCCAGATTTATAACCGTCCGTTTGGACGGTTTTTTATTTGAATTTGTAATTTTCGTGCTTGCTTTTGTTTTTGGTTTTCTATATAATGTTTCTCGCGAAAGCAAAATGGAGCGTTGGCAGAGTGGTAATGCAGCAGATTGCTAATCTGTGACCGAAATTTTTGGTCCATAGGTTCGAGTCCTATACGCTCCGCCAGAAAAATTTCCCCACCGAATGGTGGGTGATTTTTTTGTTGCTTGACTTTTGTCGCGGGCTTGTTGCGGACTTGTTGTCGGCAGAAAACGAAACCGTTGATACAGCTGTTTATAATAAGTGGCATGATGATATGGTTGTGGCCATATCAGATAACTTGAAAACCGCAACGGTCTTGGTGTTGGTGCAGGATTTTATAAAGTCTGATGATATAAATAACGCGACCAAATTGGCTTTGATAAGGTTTGTTGATGAATTGCTGGGGTTGCAGTTCGTTGACCGCGCACAGAAATTAGTCGCGCTGGAACAAGAGTCAGCACCAGATGAAATTGTCGCACTGGCACAGCAACGCGCAGATGCCAAAGCAAATAAAGACTGGGCAACTGCCGATAGCCTGCGTGCACAGATTGATGCGGCCGGTTGGACTGTTCTGGACAGCAAAGACGGCTATAAAATAGTAAAAAAAGCATAATTCAATTATAAAACAAAATATTTAATAAAAAAGTCTTGAAATTGGGGCAATATTAGTGTATATTGCCCCACGTTAACAAGAGGAAATTTCCATGAACTATCCATATATGCCAAAATCTACTGCACTGTGGTTAATCGAAAACACAGCTTTAACATTTGAGCAAATCGCAGAATTTTGCGGTTTGCATGAATTAGAAGTAAAAAGCATCGCAGATGCAGAAACTTATAAAATTCAACCACTTAACCCTATCCTTAGCGGTCAGGTAACACGCGAAGATATCGAAAGATGCGAAGCAGACGAAAATGCGCGCTTGGTATTACGCGACGCAATCGTTACTGCACAAAAAGCGCAAAATAAACATGGGGTTGGATATACACCAAAATTACATCGTCAAAACCGTCTGGGCGGAATTCTGTGGATTATAAAGAATTATCCAGAATTGTCTGATGGACAGGTTGCACGTTTAATGCGCAGCACAAACCCAACAGTCGCATCTGTTCGTAATAAAACACATGCATCTTATTCGTTGATTCAAATACAAAGCCCGATTGTTTTGGGGTTAGTATCAGAATCTGCAATTCATGATGCAGTTGCGAAAGCACAAAAAATGGCGGCTAAACCTAAGCCAAAAAAGAAAAAATAATTTAATCAAAATAAAATATTAACTTAGGTAAAAAGGGTGCTGGATGGCTAAAAAGTTGGATGAAGCAACGCGTTTGCTGATAGAGTCTTTGCCTGAAAATTTGCAAAAATTAGCATTTAATTCTATGGATGTTGGCTATATGTCAAAGATGGACTTTGACGCTGCAACAGAAGCCGACGAAGTGCCAGAAGAAGAACACGAAGAAGTGCTGGATTTCTTTCAGCAGGATTTGGAACTTGAAATTCTGGAAACAGATGCGTATCCCCAGGATTTGGGACGCTATTATGACGATGGCGATGATGAACCTCATGACAAAACACGAAATGTCTTGAATGCAGACGCAGAGCAAGTTGATGTTAATGACGATGACTATGAACATTATGCGAAGCAATTGGAACGCAGTCAGACGGGTTCTTTGGTGTTGGGGGTACAAGATTCTGTTCAGTCGTACTTGAAACAAATCGGTACAGTTCAATTACTGACAGCCGCAGGCGAAGTTGCAATTGCGCAACGCATAGAGGCCGCATCAAGATTGATGGTTTATGGATTGTGTGAAAGCCCAATGACTATTCAAGCAATGTTGGATTGGTACCAACAGTTGTTGAATGAAGATATTCGATTGAGATATATCGTTAATCTGGAAGTGATGTATTCAAGCGATTCAGAACAAAAATCGTTGGCGGCTTTGTCAGAAACATTGAAATCCAAGGGCGTGGAACATGTCGATGATTTGGATGACGATGATTTAGATGTCCTGGAAGATGCGACAGTTTCTGAAGATGACGAAGACGAAGAATTAGACGATGATGAAGACGGTATCAAAAAAGAAGATACACCACGCAGTACATCTGGGGTGCCTATTCCTGTTATGGAAGAAGCCTTGATGCCAATGATTTTGGATTTGTTCGCAAAAATCAAACGCACCTTTAATAGTATGCAAAAATTGCAGGCAAAACGTCTGGATAATTTGTTGACTTCTGATACACCAGATGCAGCATTGGAAAAAAAGTACACAAAAATGCGTTTGGAGTTGTTTGAGCATGTTAGTAAAATTCGCTTGAACGACGATAGAATCGCAGAAATTCTGGAACAATTGACGAAACGCGACCAATTATTAATGGGATTAGAAGGTAAATTGTTGCGTTTGGCAATGGCTAATAAAATTAAACGCGAAGATTTCTTGGCAGAGTATGCTGGCAACGAATTAAATCGTAATTGGGTTAAGAAAATGCTGAAACATCGTGATTCTGCGTGGGTGAATTTTGCAAAGAAACACGAAGCAGATATTCTGAAAATCCAAGAAGATATCACCGCAATCGCAAATGAAACAGGTCAACCAACCGCAGAATATAAAAAAGTTGTTGAATTGGTCAGACGCGGTCAGAGCGAAGCCGCACGCGCAAAACGCGAAATGATAGAGGCTAATTTGCGATTGGTTATAAAGTTTGCAAAAAAATCTAGCAATCGTGGGTTGGGATTGGATTTTTCTGACTTGGTTCAAGATGGAAATATCGGATTGATGAAGGCGGTCGATAAATTTGATTATAGGTTGGGAAATAAGTTCTCGACCTATGCAACAAACTGGATTCAACAAGGTATTTCGCGCAGTATCGCAGATCAAGCACGCACAATTCGTATTCCTGTGCATATGATAGACAATATTCATAAAATCCAGCGCGCTTCACGCCAATTTATGCACAAATATGGTCGTCAGCCAACGGCAGAGGAACTGTCAAAGATTATCTATTTGCCAGTGGATAAAATCCATAAGGCGATGAAAGTTAATTTGAAACCGATTTCACTGGAAGCGCCCGTCGGAACAGAAGATGATAGTTCGCGTCTGGAAATTATTGCTGATGAAACAGCGAAAAATCCGTTCACATCAGCAGCACAAAAAAATCTGCGCAAGATTGTAACGCAAATTTTGTCAGAATTAGACCCAAAAGAAGAAACTGTTTTGCGTCAGCGCTTTGGTATGAGCACAAATAAAACCAGTACTTTGGAAGAAGTCGGTGAATATATTGGTGTTACACGCGAACGTATCAGACAGATTGAACAAAAAGCACTTAATAAACTAAAACATCCAACACGCGCAAGAAAATTACGCAGTTTCTTGGAAGATTAATATTTATGTTGCGACCCCACTGTATGTGGGGTATATTTATGGAAAAATAGGAATGCGTATGAAAAAAACTTTATTACTTTGTTTGGGGGAATCAGGTAGTGGAAAGTCTTATTATATAAAAAATACTTTACCCAATGGGTTGTTTTATAATTTGCGGTCCGCAACAACCAGACCTATGCGACAAGGTGAAAGCGAAGGAAAACCTTATTTCTTTCGAGATGAAGAGTATTTTTTAACAGAACCAATGTGCACAAGGCTGTGGGTTAATGAACAATTCTGGAAACCTGGTGTTCCAAAGTGGATGTATGGAATACCAGAAATCGAGGTAAAAAGCAATTTAGGAAAAAATTTGGTGTATGATGTAATTCAGCCAAAATATGCAAGGCAATTAATAGACTGGTTTAAGGTTAATGGATTAAATAAAGAATATAATTTTAAAACTGCATATTTTTTGTCGCCTGCAAATAATTTAGATATTGCGGCTGGACGCGCAAATATGCCAAATGATACAGATGTCCGCAGAATTAATACTTGTGCGCCAAATGATTTCTTAGAGGCAGGATTAGATATAGATTATATTCTAAAACCAATTGAAAATATTTATAATCCGCGCTTGTCTGCACATATTAAACGATTACAACGACAAAAATAATCCCCATTACTGGGGATTTCTTAGTCATGTTCAGAATTATGTTCTGGTTGATAAATTTCTACATCGCGGGTCATCGCCAAGAATTTATCAGCACGCTTTGTCGCCAATTGGTCAGTTGGAATTTGTTGCAGTTCTGTTATATGTTCTGTAACAGATTTTGCCAATAATTCCATAGTCGTTTGCCAGTCAGTGTGCGCCCCGCCAGCGGGTTCGTGAATAACTTCATCAACAATATTCAGGTTTGCCATATCGCGCGCTGTTAATTTCATCGCAGCAGCGGCGGTTGCCTTGAATTTATTGTCTTTCCATAAAATGCTGGCACACGATTCTGGGGCAATTACAGAATATATAGCGTTTTCTAGCATTAAAACCCTGTCCCCTGTCCCAATTGCAATAGCGCCACCAGAACCACCCTGCCCGACATTTACAGCGACATATGGTGTTTTTATCGAAAGTCCAGTTGCAATAGAAGTTGCCACAGCCTGAGATTGACCGCGTTCTTCACCTTCGCGGCCCGCAAAGGCACCAGCCGTATCAAATAATGATATTAATGGTAAATTAAACTTTTCAGCCAGACGCATCATACGCTGCGCCTTGCGATAGCCGTCAGGATTTACCATACCAAAACGGTGCTTTTGACGCGAAGATATATCACGCCCCTGCTCTTGCCCAATAATAACCGCAGGAATACCACGCCAAAAACCAATTCCAGAACCCATTGCAGAATCTTCGGCAAACAGACGGTCGCCTGCAAGATAAGTCCAATCATCAACAATGCCGTCAATATAATCTAAAAAGTGTGGTCGATTTTCGTGTCTAGCAAGCAGGACTTTATCATATGCCTCTGTTTCGCCCATACCGCGTATCTTTTTTGATATGTCGTGCGCAGGGGTTGATACATTAATTTGTTTCGGGGTGCGTTCTTGTTTAGTCAAAACCGCCAAAATTTTGGCAATCGCATCGTGTAAATCACCACGCGCAACAACCATATCAACCATTCCATGTTCGTATAAATAATCAGCCGTTTGGAAGTTCGATGGCAGTTTTTCACGAATGTTTTGCTCAATCACTCTGCGACCTGCAAAACCAATACGCGCACCTTTTTCTGCAATGTGAATGTCGCCCAGCATTGCAAACGATGCCGTTACACCACCAAAGGTCGGATCTGTTAACAGCACAATATACGGTATGCCATTGTTGTGCAATTTGTTAACCGCGGCCGTTGTGCGCGCCATTTGCATCAATGACAATATGTTTTCCTGCATACGGGCACCGCCACTGGATGTAACCATAATAAATGGCTGTTTAGTTTCAATAGAGTGTTCAATCGCTGCAACAATTGCATCGCCTGCGGCGCGTCCCATTGAGCCCATCATAAACAAACCATTTAGCACACATACAGTTGTTGTAATACCACCAATTTTGCCGTCTGCAGTGGTTATCGCATCATAACAACCTGTTTCAGAACGCGCATCAGACAATCGGTCTGTATAGGAAATTCTGTCTGAGAACGCCAGTGGGTCATCAGATACACTTGGTGGTGTCAATCGAGTCCATGAATTGTCATCAAACAATAAATCAAAACGCTGTTTTGGTGTCATAATAAATGCACGACCACAACTGGGGCAAATGTATTTATTTTCTTTGTAATCCTTGTAATAAACAAGTTTCCCACATGATTCACATTTAATCCATAACAAGCGACGAACACGTTCATAACGCTCGCGATTTCTGTTTTTGATACCCGACTTTTTGCCAAATAACATTGTTTATCCATTCATTTTCTTGGTTAATTCACGACTAGGTTTGAATAATATAGTCGTGCTGGCAGGTAAATCCATCGGTTTACCTGTGCATGGATTATATCCTATCTTGGTTGCGCGTGCACGTGGCTGAAATGTGCCAAAACCACGAATCTCAATCCTGTCCCCGTTCGCGACAGATTCAATCATTTGATCTGATATGGTATCCAGTATAGCCGCAGCATCTGATGCGCGCATGCGTTTGAATTTAACTTGTATAGAGCGAACAATGTCTGAACGTTTCATTTCTTTATATCCTTTGTTTGTTTCGTATTATTATTTATATCTTATCACATTTTATCAAGAATAAAGTATTTATTTTTTATAGAATACGTTCCTGTCCATAAAAAAATCCGATTGTGATATGCTGTATGTTGATTAAGGAGATAATTTTATGGATCAATTACTTGAATTGTGCGACACAGAAATCTGCCCGAAAATGGAACAAAGTTTGCCACTTATCGGCGATGCAGCCCCAGAGTTTACAGCCAGTACAACAAATGGAAAGATCAAATTTCCAGATGACTTTGCGGGAAAATGGGTCGTTTTCTTTTCGCATCCTGCTGATTTTACACCAGTATGCACAACAGAATTTATTGAATTTCAAAATAATTTAAAAGAATTTGAAAAAATTAATACAACTCTGTTGGGCTTGTCTGTTGGGGGGTTGACTTCACATCTGGGGTGGTTTGACGCAATATCAAAAATGCAAAATGGTACTAATATTACTTTTCCACTGATTGATGACTTGAATATGAATGTTGCAAAATTGTACGGTATGATTCAGGCAGGTGCGTCTGATACACACGCAGTGCGGGCAGTGTTCATAATTGACCCAAATGGTATTATTAGAACCGTTTTGTATTATCCTGCAAGTTTAGGACGCAATATGTCTGAGATTTGGCGAATATTAGTTGCCTTGCAAACCGCAGACGCATTTGGTGTGGCAACGCCTGCAAATTGGACACCTGGGGACGAGGTGTTGACCCCCGCCCCAACAAGCGCAAGTGAATTACGCGAACACGATAAAAAAATACCTTGGTTTATGAATTATAAAAAATTAGACAAGAAAGAAATCTATGACAAGATTTGTAAGAAAAATGCAGAAACAAAATAAAAATTTTGTTGTGTTCTGGTTCAGAATACCAAAGGAAAATCCCGTATATCCATCGGGACACCATCCCGTTCAGGGTCCCATTGATAGTCTGACATAACAACTGTTTTCTCTGGGGTGAATTTTACACCTTCGGATTTTAATTCTGCATATTGCTGGGCGGCAAAACCACAACATAGTGAGCCGTCTTTGAAAACCACGCGATGCCATGGCAGATGCCACGATGCCTTGTTATTAGATGCATAGCCAACAAAGCGCGCGCAACGCGGACGACCAATCATTGTGGCAATTTGACCAAAGGTCGCAACACGCCCGCGTGGAATTCGCGCAACAATATCATATACTTGTTCATTAAATGTCTTGGGAGTGTTTGCCATACAAAATATAATAACCAACAGATAAAAAAAGTCAAATATTTGCCCTTGCAAAATAAATCTAAGATATTTATAATGGCACTCGCCGGAGACGTGGCAGAGTGGTTGAATGCGCACGACTCGAAATCGTGAATACGGGCAACTGTATCAAGGGTTCAAATCCCTTCGTCTCCGCCAGAATTAATAAAAAAACCGTCCAGATGGACGGCTTTTATTTTTTTGTCGGATTAACGACGACGAAATGTGTTGTGTTGCGCACTGTTGCTGGAACGCTTTGATAAATAACGCGCAGAAATCAAAATCAACCATTCTAATGCTAATAACCCAAGGGCAATAAATTTGTTGTTAATTTCAGATACCCAGCCCAATACATAAATCAGTTGTGCAACAAATGATACATATAATACACCAAATACACCAGTGAAGAATACTTTTTTTACTTTTCCAAACATTTTATGTTCCTTTTTAACTAATTAATATTATGTAGTAAAATGTCGGGTTTCTGGTGCCAGGTACCCGACAAACCCCGCAATCGCTTAAACGGATTCAGTCAACAATCGCCAACCAAATCCAACGCCATCATTAGGCAGCCATTGCAAGGCGAACATTGTCGTTCGCAGCGATTCTATCGCCATTCAGTTTTTAGTTGGTTTTTTATGACACCACGTCAGATTCACCCAATTTGTCTTTCATCATCTGTCGAATCTATGTCAGCCCCATTTCTTGATATAACCATAAATCATATCAAAAAATGGTGGAGCTGTGGGGTACCGCCCCCCAGTCCAAAATGACTATTTCACAACGGATTCAGAATCATCACTGCTGTGCAGCCCATGTATTATACTCTTTTAGACTGGAAATTGCAAGTTTTTAAGTTATAATAAATGTAAAGGTATGTAAAATGAAGTTCTTAGATCGTGCAAAAATTTATGTCAAGGCGGGCGATGGCGGTAATGGTAGCGCCAGTTTTAGACGCGAAAAATATATTGAATTTGGTGGCCCAAACGGTGGCGACGGTGGTCGTGGTGGCGATGTGGTCTTTGTCGCAGTGCCAAATGTTAATACACTGATTGATTATCGATACAAGACAAAATATCTGGCACAACGCGGTGAAAACGGTATGGGCAAAATGCGCACAGGCGCATCGGGCGAAACACTTGTTTTACCGGTGCCAACTGGTACTGTTATATTGTCGGAAAATGAAGAAATTGAATATGCAGACCTAAACCAAGATGGTATGGAATATCGCGCAGCACGCGGCGGAAACGGCGGATGGGGAAATCTGCATTTCAAAAGCCCTACAAACCGCGCACCAAAACAGGCCAATGATGGATTGCCAGGGGAAGAACGCACTGTTGTCTTGCGTCTAAAACTGATTGCCGATATTGGTTTGGTCGGATTCCCAAATGCAGGTAAGTCAACATTATTATCAGCAGTTACATCTGCACGACCAAAAATTGCGAATTATCCATTTACAACACTTAATCCACAGTTGGGTGTTATGTATGCGCATAATCGTGAATTTGTTATGGTAGATTTGCCAGGTTTAATCGAAGGGGCGCACACAGGTGTTGGTTTGGGCGATCAATTCTTGGGGCACGCAGAGCGCACAAAATTAATATTGCATGTAATTGACGCGACTGAGCCTGATTTGTATGCGCGTTATACCGCAATTAGGCACGAAATGGATTCTTATGGCGGGGATTTAATCAGTAAGCCTGAAATCGTTATAATAAACAAAATTGATGCCTTGTCTGAAGAAGAGTTAGAAACAAAAATCGCAGAATTCAAAAAAGGATTCGGTCGCAAAAAGAAGCCACAGATTTTGACAATCAGTGCCGCAGGACAAATCGGTATTAATGAAATGATTTCTGCAATCGAACAAAAGTTTTTAGGGATTGAATAATGACTGGTATTTTGATGGAAAGATTGAACAAAAAATTAGAAGAACGCTTGTTGGACAGTCCAGACGATAAAATCGTGAACCCCCTGTCAACATACAAAACAGTTGCAGAAAAAAGACAGGCCTTTAATGAGGCACGTAAAAATCACGCTGGTGCATTTGACTATAAACGGAATAAAATACCATTATCATTTGTAAAGTTTAACGATGTTGATTTTATTGGTGGTGAATGGCGAATTCAAAGACCAATACCAGATGAAATACAAATGGTTCGCGGTCACCCTTTTCTGTTGGGGGAACGTTTGCCTAAACAAGAAAAAAATATGTTTGAATTTTATCGGGCAGCGTTACTTATATATAATTGTTATGGATATACCGATAGTATTTCATATGATACAATTGTTGCAAAGTACACAACTGATAATGGCACATATTGGGCATATGGTTCAACTATTGAAGAGGCGCGTGCGTTTCTGGGGATTCGTTTATACGACGAATATATGGATTTAATTCATTCGGTTGCGTGCAAGAATACTTTATCAAAATAAAAATAATTTTTTTGCATTTTGGTATAAATCTGTTAATATTTTGTTTGGAAAAAACAACTAACCAATAAAGGAGAACTATACAATGGTATCATTGAAAGGTACACAGACTGAAAAAAATCTGTTAATTGCGTTCGCAGGTGAATCTCAGGCACGTAATCGCTATACATTTTTTGCGTCTGCGGCAAAGAAAGAAGGCTATCAAGCAATTGCTAAAATCTTTTTAGAAACAGCAGATCAAGAAAAAGAACACGCATCACGTTTGTTCAAGTTCTTGGAAGGTGGTGAACTGGAAATCACTGCGGCCTTCCCTGCTGGTAAAGTCGGCACAACATTGGAAAACTTACAAGCCGCAGCATACGGTGAACACGAAGAAAATACAGATATGTATCCAAAGTTCGCACAAATTGCAGCACAAGAAGGTTTCCCAGCAATTGCAGAAATTTTGAAAAACATCGGTTATGCAGAACGTTATCACGAATCTCGTTTTCGCGCACTGATTGATGCAATTGAAAACGGAACTTTATTCAAGCAAGATAATATTGTTATGTGGCGTTGCACAAATTGTGGTATGTGGCACATCGGAACCGAGGCACCAAAGGTATGCCCAGCCTGCTTGCACGACCAAGGATACTTCATCAGCGAAGGTACAATTTCCCGCTGTGATACAAACGAAGGTTTCTGTGAATATGCAGCAATCGATGATTAAAAAAATTAGCGCAGTAATCTGCGCTTTTTTTTATTATGAAGTTTTGTTTATTGAGTATTCAGTATGAACACTTCTGATACACTGATTGTTCAACTAAATTTTTATCTTTGTTTTTGGGGAATAATTGCATTTTTTAGCATAGTAGATAAATTATCTAGTTCGCTTTCTATAAAAGCAGGATTTTCATTACAATACAACATACTTTTGATGTCGTTCAATTTTACCTGAATTATTGTGTAATCATGTTGTGTAATGTTGTATTTTTCTGTCTTGCTCATTCGTTTTCCTTTTGTTCGTTTATTCGTTTTTTTCAAGTTCATCAAGAATTCGGTTCATTTTTCTGAGTGTGCTGTTCGCACATCCGCGTCCTGTCCAGGTTAAAATCTCGTCCCCGGTTTGTTGTTCTACAATAGAAACATAAAAACGCCACCACCAAAAACCATTAAAAGCACACCAAATCGGACGAAAGCGTTCGCTGTTTTCAGATATGCGCATTACATACTGGGCAGATTCAGGAATTTCAAAAAACTCCCCCTCTAGCACAGCGCTTTCAAACATATCATTTGTGTCTTGTACTTTGCCAATTTTTATATCATAGCCACGTTGTTGCATTAATTCTTTGATGGCAGGTCGCAAAGTATACCCACCACGAGTTGAATAAATCGTTGCATTTTTTTCAAGAGTGTTTGGCTTTATGTGCACAGTATTGCATGCGCACAAACACAATAATGACATAAGATATAAAATGACTCTTTTCATAGATTATAATTTAAACAAATAAAGATTATAAACACAAGAAATTTCAACAATCTTCTTGCATAGGTTTGTTAATATTGTTTATCATATATAAAAAGGATTTTTTATGAATATTATATCACTTACAACCTTCCCTGCGCGTATCAATACAGTTCATACAGTAATCAAAACATTGCTTGCACAGACTGTTCCAGCCGATATGATTGTCTTATGGCTGGCCCCAGAACAATTCCCAAATTATGAACAAGACCTGCCACAATCTTTATTAGATTTAACTTCATGTGGCTTGCATATCAAGTGGTGTCCTGATATAAAATCTTATAAAAAACTGATACCAGCGTTACAAATGTTTCCTGATGATAACATTATCACTGTTGATGATGATATTTTGTACCCGTCAAATATGCTGGAAGAACTAATAAAAACACACAAAAAATACCCAAACGATATTTGCGCGCATAGAATTAGAAAAATAGAAATAAAAGACAATGCAGTTCAACCATATAAAAAATGGAAATTGTCAGAAACGCGCGGTCTATTTAATTTTAAATTTCATCGTGCATATAATAATTTGCTTGGTGGCGGTGGTGGTGTTTTATATCCACCAAAATCTTTGGATAAAGAGGTTCTGCAAACTGAAATTTTTATGAAAATCTGCCAACATCAGGACGATATCTGGTTTTGGGCAATGGCTGTAAAAAACAACACAAAAATTGTCCCTACAAAATATGGATATAATCTGCACAAGCGCACAATGCAAGATGTGCAAAAGTTTGGTCTGTGGCATTTATTTAACAGTCATGAAGATAGTCCAAATAATACAGCAATAAACAATGTGTTAAATGCATATCCTGAAATAAAATTAAAACTTGGATTAAAATCTTAGGCTGTTGTGTTTTTATGGCGCACCTGGCGCGATTCGAACGCGCAATCCCCGCCTTCGGAGGGCGATGCTCTATCCAGTTGAGCCACAGGTGCGTTACCAGTAAGTATAGGACTTTTTGATTACGATTGCAAGAAAAGCATTTATTGTTGCAAACTTGCCAGCATAAAATCATCTAGGTCGCCATCCAGAACCGCCGCAGAATCGGTCTTTTCTGTGTTTGTCCGAACATCCTTGACCAACTGATACGGATACAAAACATAGCTTCTGATTTGACTGCCCCACTCTATTTTCTTTTGTGCAGCCTTGGCAGCATCTTCTTCGGCAGCGCGTTTTTTTAATTCAAGTTCATAACTTGCTGCGAAGCATTTTCATTGCCATTTCTTTGTTTTGTATCTGACTGCGTTCGTTCTGACAGGTTACAACCGTATTAGTCGGCAGATGGGTAATTCGTACGGCAGAATCTGTTTTGTTGACATGTTGCCCCCCTGCCCCAGATGAGCGGTAAGTGTCAATTCGCAAATCTTTATCGTTGATTTCTATTTCAATCGTGTCATCAATATCAGGCCAAACATCGACAGATGCAAAACTGGTTTGACGCTTGCCATTGGCGTTAAATGGGGATATTCTGACCAATCTGTGCACACCGATTTCGTTCTTTAACCAGCCATACACCCTGTCGCCAGATATGCGATATGTTATGTTTTTAATGCCGGCGGTATCGCCTTCGTGTTCTTCGATTACCTCACAGGTAAAATTGTGCCTTTCTGCCCATCGGGCATACATACGCGATAACATTTGCGCCCAGTCTTGTGCCTCGGTCCCGCCGGCGCCAGCCTGAATAAACAAAAACGCACCGTTGTTATCAGCAGGTTCGCGAAATAATGTTATAAACTTTGCACGATGTGCGGTGTCTGATAATTTTTCAATTGAATCTATTATATCAGGATCGTCCGGATCAATTTTATACAATTCTGATAATGTATGAAAGTCGTCCTGCATCTGTTGTAAATCAGAAACAGATTTTTCAAGGGCTGATTTCTTTTGCAGCAATTGCTGAGCAATATCAGGATTGTCCCATAAATCTGGCGCATTTACACGCGCAGATAAAACCGATAATTCTGAATTTATTTTTTCAAGGTCAAAGAAACCCCCTGACGGCAGAAATGTCGTCCGAGATTTGTGATAAAACTTCTGGTACTATAATCATGGTGTCTTAATTATAACGATTATTTTAATTTTATCAAATGATAATGTTTGCCTTTTTTTAATCGATATGATAATATAACAATATTAAGTGAGAGGGATTATATGAAACGCTTTTCTTGTATTTTAGGTCTGGTGTGTGCATATACCACTGTAAATACCGCGATTGCTGTATCTGCGGGGACCGTTAGTGCAGCAGATAAAAATCGCGCAATGGTTATTCAAGCACCGGCATCAAATAAAAATACTTTGCGCGGAAATGCCGCAGTTGCAAACGCATATAAAAACAACCAGAGAAACACTTATTTTATCGTGAATCAGCCTGATGTTGATACGGCATGTCGTGAAAAAATATTCAAGTGTTTGACAGACTATTGTGGCGATACAACAGTTGTGTCTGGTGTACCAACCACAAAATGCCAATATGCAACAGAAATAGAATTGTACAACTATGCCCTGTTGTGTTTGCAAAAAGATAATGAAATTTTATTACCGCAGTATGGCGCAAATACCAAGAACTATGTCGGTGGGATGAATACCGCTGCACAGTTGTGCCCATCGTATGTACAACAAGAACTGATGTCGTACTTGTCCATGGCAAATATGGCAAACCAATTGTCTAAATCACATTCTGATTTATGCTTGAAACGCCGTCAGGAATTAGAAGCTGCGATGGCTTGTCATGCGGTTGCGTTGGCTTATGGAAATGAAACAAACAGTAAATTAACATCACAATTAACTGATTATTGTGGTGCCAGTGTTCCAGGGGGAAGTGCCGAAATGGTTACACGCTTTTCTAATGCGGGTAATGTTGGCGCAAATATTTGGGGTTGGGCCGAAAAAATTGTTAGCCTTGATTTAAACAACAAAGGCGCAGATTGGCAAGCGGCGGTTGATGCAGTCTTGGCAGGCTATACAAATCGTATGAATTTAGCATGTGGTGATAATATGCAATTGAATACTGTTTCGCACGCGTCTAATACCGGCGCGCCATCTGCATTGCAGACTGTTGCTGCTATGGCCGTTGGTGCAACATTTCCAACAACCACAACAAAAAAAGAAAACCCATATGCAAATCAATCCATTTGGCAAGAAGTTACTTCCTTGTCAGAACTGTATAAGTATGATGATGCGTATCAGTTGGTAATGGCTGTTTTTTCAAATCCATCTACTACCCCTAATGCGTTTTTAAACAGCGCACAAATGGATGATATGCATACAGCATACACACGCGGAACCAAGGTCTTTATTGTACGCGATAGTGCGCGTTGCTATATTGTGCCTGTTGCAGCATTGTCTTCAACAGAACAATCATTGGTTGCGCAAACATATGCAGGTTGTTTTAGTCATTAAATTAATTTTACTACTGATATTATAAAGCGCTCTTGATTTATCTGATCAAGAGCATTTTTTTGTTTATATATATAATTCTTATGTGCTTTCTAGCTTATTTTTCCATCTATAAAACACAATTGCATAATATAAATATCATTTTGTGTTTCGACCTTTCTTGCATATTGCAGGAATAACACAGGTATGAAGTGCGCTATAATCTTTGTTGTTCGGTAAAATTATCTGTATCTACTATTATAAAAAAACACCCCCAAGATATAAACCTTGGGGGCTGTTGAGGATTACCAGTTAATGTATCCCATTCCGCATTCGTGTACACATTTCTTGCGCTTTGAATCCCAATATCTGCGACCTGTTTCGTCTGAATAGTCATCGCATATTAAACGACATTCATTGTTTTCAAGTGTGTACAGTTCTCCTTGGTACAGGCAGGTTGCAATTTCACACTCACGAACATAACTGCTAACTGCCAGCTCACCATTCGCGCTGAACGCGTTGTTGCAGCGTCCGCATTGCTTCCAGCCTTCGTTGGTTAGACTGCGGTCGTTTGTGTAGCCTGGATTACACGATGTTACAACACATTCATCCCATGCATTCTTGTCGTCATTCCATTCACGTATACCGATACCATTCGGAACCTCACAAACTTCCTTGCTTGGTACGCATACATTTAACGCAAGACGGTAGTCGGTCGCACATTTTGTAATTGTACATGCACCATAGGCTTTCTTTACGCTGTCCCATTCACGTTGTGCAGCAATTGCATTTGGCGCAACACAACTTATTATATCGGACTCGCATTTGTTGGCATTTGGATGATATCCAGATACACAACTTTCTACTTCACAACCCTTTTTATAGGTCAATATGTTTTTATCATATGGACACTCTGCACATCTGCCATCTACCATGTGATAGCCAGGTTTGCAAGCTGTTGCAGCATTGTATTCACACTGTTTCGCATAGTACGCCTTGTCTGCAACAGGTGCTGCAACAGTGTTCCCTTCGATACGTTCTTCGCATTTCTTATAACAGTCTTGTACACTGTATGCGCCTGCAACAGATTCAGGATGGCTTGGTGGACATTGTGATTTTACACCATCGCAATAATAGCCAGCAGGACATTGAGACCACTTTACCCACAGATTAACATCCCCAGTTGCGGTTTCGGATATTACAACCATGTCGTTACAGTTGGTCTTTGCAGCATCTAAACACCATGCTTCGAACACGCGTCCAGCATATCTTGGTGTTCCTTCGACGATTGCACCAGTGCCCGCAGTATATTTCTGTGGTGCGCCAACAAAGTTTGTTCCGCCATCCAGATTATACACAATTTGATATTCTGCGCGTTCACAGGATTTACCGTCAGCAGTCTTGCGATAGCCGTTATTGCATTCAAATTCAATCATCGGGCATTTTACAGCTGTTGCACTGCACTTGCCACCTTGAACCTGTGTGCCACTTGTCTTGTATGTTGTGTCATATTCACAAGTTGCATTGCTTGGACAACTTGCTTCGCCACTGCACAAGACTTCACATGACTTCGTGCAACTTGCTACCCCACCTGTGTTGCCGTTCGGTGCAACATAACCAGTATCACAATTTGTGCACTTTCCACCAGTTAGATAACTGTTCGATACACAACTTGTCGCGATACAACTGCTGGTGCCGTTCGCTGCAAGCGTACCACTTACTGCATAAGCGTTCAGTACATCTCCAACTACACAGTTACGGTAACACAGTTCAGCAGTTCCACCTTCGCAAACGTTGTAGTCGCCAAGTGTAAATCCATTTGAATTATCAGAACAACTCTTTACACAACTCTCGCAACTTGGTGTTGAGGTGCCTGCGCCATGCTCGTTGTAATAGTTGTCCTCGCACTTCGTCGTGTATACACACTTGTTGTTGACAACACTTAATTCACAACTTGCACCAGTACCGGCTTTACATGGTGTACATGCTGTCCAACGCGCCGTCAAGGTAATAGGTGCTAAACATGTGCCTTGTTCAATCTGTTCAACCTCTTCGCCATTCGCATCGTACCAACCATCGAATGTATATCCGATCTTAGTTACGTCAGTCGGTAATACTATCGTCGAACTCTCTACATTACAGCTCTCTACCTTGCCGCCGTTAATCTTACCACCGTCTAGGTTATAGGTAATCGCATTCATATCGCCAGCAATACAACTCTCGTCTACCTTGTTGTAGCCAGTCTTGCAATCGAATGTCATGCTACATTCAGGTGCTGTCGCTGAACATTCTTGGTTGCCATAGGTCATCGTACCGGTAGCAACCTCGTTGCCATGAACACAATTTGTCGAGTTGTCAGGACATGTTTGCTGTTCACATGATACTGTGCATCCGCCAACACATGCTGATTCCGATGTTAAGCCTGTACCACCCATACCAAAGCCTTCTGGACATTGTGATATACCTTGTGTCTGTACCGCACTGTAGTCATATGTGCCACCTACACAGTATGAGCCAGCTTCGCACTCGCTGCATGCTGTCGCACCAGCCACCAAGTATTCGCCAAATTCACACTTGTAACTGTTAATGCTCCAACGCGCCGTCAAGGTAATAGGTGCTATACATGTGCCTTGTTCAATCTGTTTAACCTCTTCGCCATTCGCATCGTACCAACCATCGAATGTATATCCGATCTTAGTTACGTCTGTCGGTAATACTATCGTCGAACTCTCTACATTACAGCTCTCTACCTTGCCGCCGTTAATCTTACCACCGTCTAGGTTATAGGTAATCGCATTCATGTTGCCAGCTACACAACTCTCGCCT
>JAFXFG010000043.1 GCA_017520675.1 Alphaproteobacteria bacterium | reverse complement strand
TCCGGCACTGCGTTTATCTAAACCATTCTATTTAATTTTATAAAATTAACCATAATAATTCATCTAAACCCAATCCCGCCAACTTATGTAACTTCTGTACACTGCGTTGTCGGGATTGATTTTATCTAAATCATTATATTTAATTTTAACCCCTGCAAGGGGTGGTGGGGCTCATGTAGCGTTTGTACACTACGCCACCCCCATTCACTTTATCTAAATCATTCTATTTAATTTTAATCTCTGCAAGGGGTTGGGGAGGGTGGCTCATGTAGCGTTTGTACACTAAGCACTTTATCTAAACTATTCTATTTAATTTTACCGCCTTGCAAGGGGTTGGGTAGGGTGGCTCATGTAGCGTTTGTACACTAAGCACTGTATCTAAACTATTCTATTTAATTTTTACCGCCTTGCAAGGGGCGGGGGGCTTATGCGCTGTGGCGGTTGATGGCCGCGGATATTTCGTCCAGTGATGCGTTGCATGGCAACAGTGGTTCAAACCATACATTGGCCATACCTGGTTTCATTTTACCACGTTTTGGCCAATAAAGACCTGCATCTGTGCTGACTGGTAAAATAGGTAATTTTAATGTGTGCGCCAACAGTAATAATCCGCGTTTTAATGGGATTTGTTGACCGGGCTTTGCGCGGGTGCCTTCGGGGAAAATTACCAGTGTATAACCGTCCAAAACGCGTTGTTCAACATCGCTGGCCAGTTTTTTCATATTTGTTTTTCCGCGATTGCGATTTACCCCCAGCATCCCAGCGCGCCAAAATGCCCAGCCGTAAATTGGTATCCATAATAATTCGCGTTTTAAAATAAAAAATGTGTTTGGCATTACCTTGGATATTACGGCAATTTCAAGAATTGACATATGTTTGGCGGCGACAATGGATTTGCCGTCCAGACGCTTGTTCCCGTCGGGCATTGCAGGTATGTCTGCGCTGTCGCTGTGTGGATAGTGTACGGTGTATTTTATTCCTGCTATCAGGCGGGCCAGTACCAAAACGCCAGCCGCGTCAGTAAATACCAGTTTGCGTGATAATTTTTTTGAAACCAGACTAATCAATAAAAATGGCGACCATAGTACAAAATAAATCCCAAGTATGATTTTGAATAAATATGTTCTTATCATTTTGTTCTTTCCTTTGTTGTTTAACTTTCTTTTATTCCGAACATTGTTACGATGTATTTTATATATTCTGTTGCCCATCGTTCAAGTCTTTTCTGTGGTGGCATTCCGTATAGTGTCGCAGGACATGAAACAATTTCGGTGTTTGGTAATTCGCTGTGTATTAAATGTTTTGCGCGGTGTATGTGGTCTTCGGTTGTGATTATAACCAGGCGGTTTAATTGTTTTTCTGTTGCAATTTTCTTGATGGCCAATGCGTTTTGATAGGTGGATTTGGATTCTGATTCAATTATCGCAGGTCGTGAAATGTTTATATCTGTGTGTGTGCCGGCGCCAATAATGTACAGGTCTGTGTTTGGGTATTCCTGGACTTTGCGCAGGGCAAATGGTATTCGGCGTGCATCGCCAGTTAATACAAATATGCTGTCGTTTGGCAGGATTGTGCCACATTGGATTGGGGTTGTTGCTTTGAATATCATACCACCAATGATAAATAGGCTGAATATTAAAAATGATGGTGTTAATAGGCGATACATTTAACTGTTCTTTAATATGTTAATTGTTGTGCGCTTGGTTATCCAGATAGAAAAAATAATTATTAAAATCGGCAGTGTTGTTAATAGTATCCAGCCTGTACTAGATAATCCAAGCATTGCCATTAAGCCAATGCGGGCACTGTGCGCAGTTGAAAGTATTAGTAGTATTATCGGCAGGGCGCATAAGTATCCAATGCTGCATGCGGTAAGACAGATTTTCCCAACAATAATTTGCATCTGTCGGGCGATAAAGTTATCAGATGCACCGACTTGATTTAATATTTCAAGTTCGCGGCGATGCAGCATTGCGGTGTTGCGTGCAATATAAGATATGCATAAGCCAATCGTGCCAAGTGTTAGAATTAGAACAAGTGTTGACATCACTATCATTTTCCAGCCTGCGCTGGTGGATGTTTTTAGTGCGCGTGCGTGCGGTAGAAAGCGTGCGTGCTTGGATATTTCGGCACCCATTGAGTCAAGGTCAGATGTGGTGGAAAATTCAACCTCCCACATTTGGGGAAGATAGTTTTTTAGAACGCTGTTTCCAGAAATCCAAGGCGCCATTAATTCTTGCATTTGGGCATTTGTGATTTGCGTAACAGATTTTATTTTGTCTGGATTCTTCGCAAGTGTTTGGGTTATTGTGTCTGCTTTTTTTGCGTCCATTAGTTGGATTGTTGCGTACCGTTCCCATTGAGAGTTCCAACGCATTACGCCGGTGCCAATGGACAGCGAAATCCCCAGCGCCAGGACAGATAGAAATGTTAATAGTGAAACAATTACTGTCATAAATACAGATTGTTCGTGTATTAATGAAAAAACGGTTGGTCGCTTCATATTTATATGTTCCCGATGTCGTCAAATTGTTTGGTTAGTTCTGTGAAATAATTTTGGCTTTTGGGGCCCTTGCTGGTGCGTTTTTGTTCTGGGGGTGGGGTAGGGTGAGTCCCGCTGAAACTGATGCGGTGGTTTTCAACAGTGATAATTGGATACTTGTATGTTTCCATTATCTTTTTGCTGTGTGTTGCCAAAATAATAGTTGTTCCAAATGTTTTGTTCATTTGGATGAACAATTCCATTAGTCTGGATGCGTTTTCTTCGTCCAGATTTCCAGTTGGTTCGTCGGCCAGTAAAATAGATGGTTGAATGATGATAGCACGTGCGACAGATACGCGTTGCTGTTGTCCGCCAGACAGTTCCATAGGATTTGAATTGGCGTATTTACCAAGACCAACCCATTCAAGAACCTTGGAAACAAGTTTTTTTATTTTTTCTTCTGATATGTTGCGTACGCGTAATGGTAATGCCACATTGTCAAATACCGTCAAATGTGATAGCAACGAGTATTCTTGGAATACAATTGCCATTTTTTGACGTAACTTGTTAATTTCGTTGCGGGACATATCGTTTGTAACCATGCCAAACAATTTAATTTGGCCACGTGATGGTTTGTGTAGTTGGTAAATTAAGCGCAATAATGTGGTTTTGCCAGCGCCAGATGCGCCAGATAAGAAATAAAATCCACCATTGCTGATGTTGAACGATACATCGGTTAGTATTTCGGGGCTGCTGTCGTATTTTGCAGCAACATTTGCAAATGATATAGCTGTCTTTTCTTCCATAATGGAAATATAGTAGAAAAAAAACAGATGGTCAAATAAAAATGCCCACATAGGGCAAATTTTTATTCTTGTGCTGGTGTTTCTGTGGCCACTGTTGTTGTGTTTCGATTAAGGGCCCATACTTTTTCGCCTGTGCCAGGATAAATTGGGTTTTCTTTACCATAAGAAATTGTTTTGACGCGTTCTGATTCAATGCCTTCGCGCATAATTACGTGTGCTGCATTTCCAGCGCGCAGCGCGCCAAGTGCCAAATTGTAGTCTGTCGAGCCACGTTCATCGCAACGACCCTGAAGCGTTATGTTCACATTTGGATTTTTTTTCATATACAGTGCTTGACCCTTTAAATTGTCGCGCGCATCATCAGAAATTTCTGCGGAATCAAATGCAAAGAAAGCCTGTTGACCATCAAGTTTTTGTGGGGCGTTTACGCATGCGCCCAGGCCAAGTGCAACAAATATAAGAAGTTTTTTCATTTGTCTTTCCTTTTTTTCTTTTGTATGTAATTTAGCAAAAAAAATAAAAACTTGTCAATATGTATCTTTTTTTGTTTTTTTTAGGTGTCGTTTTGTGATATACTAAATGTAAAATTTGGAGGTTTATTATCATGAAAAAAATTATATCTTTTGCGGCCCTGGTGGCAGTTACAGCAACCGTTGCAGATGCGGCACCAAGTCATTTGAAACGCACTAAAGATGGTGGTTATCAGGTTACTTATGATTATACGCAGAAAGAAAAAACTGGTTGGTATGTCGGTGGACGTGCTGAATTAAGTTTGTTAAATTGGGAAAATAAATATTTTTCTGATGCATCAACTGTTGTTGCGGACTTTGGTTCTGATAAATATTCTTTTGAACCGCTCTTTGGTGGTAGTTTGTTTGCAGGGCGTACTTTAAATTATTTTTGGCGTGCTGAATTAGAAGCAGGGTTAATTGGTCAATTTACTGATAAGGATGAAGGTTATGAATTTAGGTTGACTGTTCCGTATGTAATGCTGAATGGGTATTATGATTTTGCGAACGGTATGTATTTGGGGGTTGGACTAGGTATGGCGATGCCAAAAACAGAACTAGATGATGATGCGTTTGTTAGTGGGGGGCGTAGTAAACGCGCTGTTTCGCCAATGGGTGCATTGATGGCGGGTTGGACGTATGAGCTGGATTCAAATTTGGTTTTGGATTTGCGTTATCGTCTGGCTGCGTTTGGTGGTACTAAGCATGCACGAGTTTGGAAGGAAGGAACTGTAGTGATCGATAACAAAGGTGATGTAGTGAAAGATCTTTCTGGTGTTATGTTTACAAATGAAATCGGATTAGTTCTTGATAATTCTATATCATTGGGGATTAGATACGAATTTTAATTTTTTTGGGAAAAGAGTGTTGACCCCGATTCGCGGTTTGTGATATACTTGTGAAGTGTAGAGAGAAGATATGAAAACAAAAAATAATATTTCAATATTGTCAATAGTTAGTGTGCTGTGTGCGGCGGTTGTAGTGCCGTCGTATGCTGCGTCGTCTGTTCGTGCCTTGGGTGGTGCCGGTACATATAACAGTGCGTCTAGTGCCGCCAGCGCTAAGGCGTCTGGTGCAGAAAATACTGCGCGTGCGGGGTCTTTACGTGTTGGTGGAACAACTGGTGGTACGCGTTCATCGTCAACACGTGGGTCAAGTGCGCCGCGTTTGTCGATTGGTAAATATCTGGGCGGTTCAAGCGTGGTTAGTGGCGGTTCGTCATTGCGTCCGGGACAGTCGGGCAGTGGAACTGGCGGTGGTGTTAGTGGCAATAATGGAAAATTGCAAGAACGTGTAGAAGCGTTGGAACAGTTTGTTGGATTTTCTGAAAACGGTACACAGATTAAGGATTCTGTTGCGGACTTGGATTTGACAGTAGCGGACTTGAAGTTGGACGTGGAAACTTTGCAAAAGGATTTGAGTGATATTACTGGCAAGGTGACCGAGGTTTCGTATAAAGATGGATTTTTGACAATTAAACAAGATGACAAAACAGTAACAGATGTTGAATTGGCGACGGTTGCTGATTTGCAGGCGGCGGTTGATTCAATCGTTATCCCAAGTTTGGATGGTTATGCAAAGTTGACAGATATTGAAGCGATGGGCTTCTTGACGACTGATGATTTGGCAAAAACGCAGGATGCAATTGATGCGTTGCGTGCTGTGGACAAGGCGATGGATTCTGCGATAAAGTCTTTGCAGGGTGGGGCGATTACAGAAGGTGTTTTGAATGCGAAGGTTGCAGAATTGGTGGCGGTTGATACGCAATTAAACTTGGCAATAGAAGATTTAAAGGCAAAGGTTCCGGCAGATGGTTCTTTTGCGGGAAAGTCTTATGTTGATGGATTGATTGCGGAATTGAGAACGGCGGATTCGAATTTGGATTCTGCGATTAAAGCGATTAAACAGCCAGATGTAGATAAGAAATATGTTGATGATGCGGTTGCAGCATTGAATGCGTCAATTGCTGCGTTGGGTTCTGCGGATTCGACAATGAATGGTTTAATTACTGCACTTAGTGAAAAGTATGAAAAGGCGGCAACCAAGGAAGATTTGGCAGAATTGCAGGAAAAAATTGATGATATCACAGCGGGTGATATAGATTTAACAAATTATTATACCAAGGCAGAGGCAGATGGTATTTTTGCGGCAAAGTCTGATTTGACAGCGTTGCAGGATTCGATTGATGCAAATGCAGAAACGATTTCTGAGCATACTGATGCGATTACTGGTTTGGATACGGCTGTGAAGGATGCAGCGGATGTTGCGGCTGATGCAATGATTGCAGCGCAAACTGCACAGAATCAGGCGGATTTAAATGCAGATGATATCAAAGACTTGCAGGATGCTGGTTATATTACATCTGCGGCCTTGGAACCGTATGCAAAATCAGAAAGTTTGTCAAAGGTTGCAACAACTGGATTGTATGGGGACTTGATTGATTTACCAACGATTCCGACAAGTATTTCTGAATTGACTGGGGCGGATGTATTGGTTAATCAAACAATGTTGCAGAATTTGCGTGATGAATTAGTGGTTGAAATTGGAAAGAAGCAACAGGCGGGTGATTATGCAACTGCAGATGCGTTGCAGGTTGTTTCTGATGAATTGGAATCCTTGAAAAATGATTCTTATACCAAGGCAGAAATCGATAAAAAGATTACCGATGCGGTTACGAATGGTCAGGTTAGTTTAGATGGCTATGCGACGACTGCGGCTTTGACAGAAATGGAAACTGCATTAACCGCGTTGATAGATAAGAAAGTGGATGCGGATGCGTTGGGTGATTTGGCGTATAAGAATATGTCGGATATAAGCGTTGGTGCAGATCAGATTACAAGTATTAATGGTGATGTTATTGAACATGGAACAATAACCGCGGATAAAATTAATACTGGTACTGTGCCATCAGGTGAAATGGCATTGTTAGTTGTTGGCGAGGACGGTCAGCATAGTTGGGTTTCTATAACCGTTGATGAAACCGAAACGGCTGGCAATAACTAAAAAGTTTTAAATTAACAAATAACAAAAAAGAGGGAAAGAAAAATGAAAGTAAAAAACTTAATGTTCTCAGGATTTGCAGCAGCAATGTTTGCTGGTGTAATGGGAAGCGCGGATGCGGCCACATATAATTTGGCATCAAAGAGCTATGTTGATACCGAGGTTGCAAAAAGACAGGCAAAATTGACACCTGGTAATGGTATTACAATTACAACAGGTGATGATGGGGTAACAACCATTGATACAGCACCTATTCGGGTAGATGGGCAAGATAAAACAATTGATGAAGTGGTTCAGGGTGTAACGAATGTAATCGGTGATACAACTGGTTTGCCTGAGGGCGAAACCGTTATTGGAAATTTGACAAATGTTGAAAATGCAATCGGTGATACGACTGCTTTGCCTGAGGGCGAAACTGTTATTGGGAATTTGACAAATGTTGAAAATGCAATCGGTGATACATCTCGTTTGCCTGAGGATGCGTCTATTATTGATGTAATTGACGATGTTCAACTTACAATCGGTGAAATTACAAACGAAGCTGGTGCAGCAAGTACGGTTCAAAATGTCTTGGCAGAAAAAGAAAATGTTTCAAATAAAGTGACTGCCGCAACGGCTGAAGAGATAGAAAATATGGGTGCAGAGGAAAAAGCAACTAAGTATCCATCTATTGCGGTTGCACAAACGATTGCGAGTGCGGCAGTAACCAAGGTTAATGAAGTTGCGGGTAATTTAAGTACTTTGCAGACACAGGTTGGTACAAATACAGCAGATATTACGGCTTTAAAGAATGCGGATACTGCATTGGGTGGTCGTGTTGAGACATTGGAAACAAATGTTGGCGATACGCCTGTTTCTGATCAAATTGATGCCAAGATTACTGCATTGGATTTGCCAAACGCATACGATGCCAAAGGTGCAGCGGCGGATGTTCAAACAGCGGTAACAGAGGCAAAATACGTTAGTGCAAAGGATGCAACGGCACAAGGTGGTTATCTGGTAAAAGTCGATGATTTGGGTAATGTATCTATGTTGGAAGTCGCAATTGTTAATGGCGATGGTACAAAAGATATGATTACAAATGCTGATTTGAATGTAACAGTTGACTAATAAGATAATAAAATGTCGTGTCCCCGCCATAAAGAACGAGGTCCGTACATTAAAACTATAAAGAAAAGGAAGGAAGATGAAAGTAAAAAATATTATGTTCTCGGGCTTTATGGCGGTGATTCTGTCCGGTGTAGCATGTTCTGCTGATGCAGCTGGTTTTCAAGTGGCATCAAAACAATATGTTGATGCACGTGAAGATGCGATTGAGACAGCATACAAAGCAGCTGATGAAGCGGTAGTTGCAGCGCAGGCGCAGGTAGATGCAGGCCAGAATACAGAGATTGCAAAAAAGGCGGATAAAGCAACGACCTTGGCGGGGTATGGTATTACAGATGCGTATACCAAGGCAGAGGTTGATGAAACGTTTGAAACAATCGCAAATGTTAATGCAAAGGTTAAAGCGTTAGCAGATACTGTTGGGGGTACTGGTCCAGATGGTTCAACTGGTATCGTTTCTACGGTTACACAACAAGGAAACAGAATTACAGACCTAGAGACAAAAGTTGGTGACAAGACGGTTGCGAATCAGATTTCAGAAGCTTTGGGGACTTATACTACAGAAAAAGGTATTGAAGGATTGTCTGGTAAGGTTACAGCCTTAGAGGGTACAGTTGGTAATTCGACCGATGGCTTGGTTAAAGAGGTTGCTGATTTGCAAACTGCGTTGACAGAAACAGGCTCAACAGGTGCTTTGATTAAAGCGAATACAGATGCGATTGCCGCAATTAACAGTGAAACTAATGGTATCTTGAAACAGGCAAATGAGTATACTGATGCAGAAGTTAAAGAATTGTCTGATGGTGCGGTTGCAACAAATACTGCTGCAATTACAAAATTAGATGGCGATGTTACTGTTGAGGGTTCTGTTAAGAAGCAGATACAGGTTGCAAGCGAAGCAACAAAGACTGCGTACGAGGCATATGCATTGCCAAAACCAACGGCTGAATGTGCGAATACAACATGTGTCTTGGCGATAGATGAAAATGGAAAGCCATATTGGACACAGTTATGGATGTATGGTGCAGATGGTGACTCGGCAACAGAAACAAATCCATAATAAAAATTAAATAAATCATTTTTTGCCCTTTACATAAATGGGCAAAAAATGATAAAATAAATTAACTGAAAGAAAGGAAGGGAATTATGAAAAAATTAACAGCCGGTATTTTTACCGTTTTGATGGGATTAGTATCCGTAAATGCCGCCGATGCCGCTGTTGCATCCAAGGGGTATGTAGATAATAAGTTCTTTACAAAACAAGCGCAGACAGAACATGTTGCAGCACAAAAAGCAATTGATGATGCGCAAGATGTTAATATTAATCAAAATGCAGCTGATATTGCGACAAATGCTGGGGCTATAGCCAGTAATGCTGGGAAAATCGGCGATGCGACTTTTACTGGTGCTAATTATGTTTCTAGTGCAGAAGATTTGACTGCTGCGGTTACAGCCTTGGATGTCGCAGTTAAGAATGTTGCGGGTGGTAATTTACAATTAGGTAGAGATGCAGTTGATTCTACTATTATTAAAGATGGTGAAGTCAAAACAGATGATATCGCTAATAGTGCGGTTACGGAAGCTAAAATTGCCGACGATGCAGTTACAACAGGTAAGATAAAAAATTTAAATGTGACGACGGCTAAAATTGCCGATAAAGCTGTTACGGCTGATAAATTGTCAGATGAGTTGAGTGCAACTATATCTGGAAAGGCAAATAGCGCAACGACCTTGAGTGGTTATGGTATTACAGATGCTTATACAAAAACTGAAGCTGACACTAAGTTTATTGATACTGAAGAGATTAAGGGGTATGCAACAGATGCTGAATTGGCCGATGTTTCTGGTGTTGCTAATGCGAACAAGGGCGCAATAACTGTCTTAAATGGCGATGTCTCTGTTGAGGGTTCTGTTAAGAAGCAGATAAAGGATACAAGCGACGCAACATTGGAAGCTGCAAAAGATTATACTGATACTTTGGCTAATGGTGCGGTTGCAACAAATACTGCTGCAATTGCCGCAATTAACAATGATGCTACTGGTATCTTGAAACAGGCAAAAGATTATACTGATGGAAAGATTGAAGATTTGGATTTGGAAGCAATTTCACGTGTTCCGGCTGAATGTGGAACTGCGGGCAATTATTGTGTCTTGACAACAAATGGTACTAAATTTGTATGGGAAGTGATTGTTCGTGATGATACTACATTGGGTGAAGGTGATGATGGTTTGTATGGTGATTATTCAGCGACAGAACCAGCTGTTACACAATAATATAGTGATTTGACTGTGTTGTATGGGGATGTATCCCCGTACAGCATAGTTGTTTAAAAAAACAGAAAGGAAGGGAAGAAATGAAAAAAATATTATTAAGCTCTTTGTTAGCGGTTATGGCAGTAACATCTGCAAACGCGAAAATCGCATCAACGGAATATGCGGATGGTGTGGCAGCATCAGAAGCCGCCGCAGCAGAAACCGCCGCAAATACTTATACTGATGGTTTAACTGGTGATGTTGTTAATTCTGATTATATCAAAGGTTTGCCTGATAAGACCTTGACTGGGGCTGTTGAGGATTTGGATTCAAGAGTAGGGGGGTTGACTGGTACTGGAAACCAGGCGGCTGCTACAAAAAAAGAATTGGCAGATGGTTTGGCTACAAAACTTGATAAAGATCAGGGTGTTAGTAATGCGGGTAAAGGGTTGATTGTTGATGACACTGGTAATTTAGCTTTAGCAGAAGTTGCAACTGATGCAGAGTTGGCTACAGTTTCTGGTGTTGCAAATAATGCAAAAACAATTGCAGAGGGTGCTGTTGCTGTAAACACTCAGCAGGGAACTGCAATTAACGCCATTAATAACGGTGAGGTTATGAAGTCTGGTATTACTGCGGCTAAGGTTACTCAGTATGATGGTTATGCTTCTGGTAAGCAAGATACTTTGTCGACTGAACAGATGGCAGCTGTAAATTCTGGTGCTACGAAGGCCAAGATAGATGCTATTGCGACTAATACAACTGCAATTAACACCATTAATGACGGTGAGGTTATGAACTCTGGTATTACTGCGGCTAAGGTTACTCAGTATGATGGTTATGCTTCTGGTAAGCAAGATGCTTTATCTACAGATCAATTGAATGCTGTAAATTCTGGTATTACTGCGGCTAAGGTTACTCAGTATGATGGTTATGCTTCTGGTAAGCAAGATACTTTGTCGACTGAACAGATGGCAGCTGTAAATTCTGGTGCTACGGCGGCTATTATTAGTGCTACAAGTGCGTTTCAGGCTGCAGTTGAAGCAGGTACTGTGAACGAAGAAGGTACATATGTTCTGACCGCAAAGGTTGATGCACAAACGAAGAAGGTTACCGGCTATGCTTGGGAAAATATAGATCGTAGTTATGAGTAATATTGTTCTTGAATTGTCGGGGCTGGGGTGATTGTTTCACCCCAGTAACCGACAGGTGTGTGTGGGGCAGTATTTTATAAATCAGGTGGATTTGTATAATATTGTTTATTTATGTTGTTACGAGGGGAAGGTAATGTGTAAAAATAATTGTTTTTTTGCGGTGTTTTTGTTGGGATTGATGTCAAATATGGCTTATGCTGATCTGGCATCAACAAAGTATGTCCAAGATTATGTAACCGCAAAAACACCCACTGGGGATCTTGCATCTTTGGATGTTGTTGATACAAATCATATTGTCGACGGTGCGGTTACAACAGGTAAGATAAAAAATTCAAATGTAACGACGACTAAGATTGCCGACGGTGCGGTTACGGAAGCTAAGATTGCCACCGATGCAGTTACAACAGGTAAGATAAAAAATTTAAATGTAACGACGGCTAAGATTGCCGACAGTGCGGTTACAACAGGTAAGATTCTGGATGGAACAATTAAGAATGCGGATGTTGCAGCTGATGCTGGAATTGCACAGTCAAAGATTTCTGGGTTAACGAGTGCTTTGGGTGGTAAAGTTAATATTGCACAAGGGACTGGTAACAAGGGCAAGGGACTGATTGTTAATGCCAATGGAAATTTAGAATTGGCAAATGTTGTAACAACTTTGACGGCTGATAGCACCTTTGCAACACAGGGGTCTTATGTTCATGATATTAAAGTGGAAGATGGGGAAATCAAACCAAAATCTGTGGCGTTTGATGCGGTGATTAATACTGATACGGCTACTGGTTCAAATGCACCAAGAACGAGTGCAGTGAAGTCTTATATTGATCAGTTTGTTGTTACCCCATCTAGTAGACTTTCTTATATAACAGGATATACGACATCTGCTGATGGTGCGACAATTACCCCCCAAGTACAACAGTTTGATACTGAGATTAAGGATTTTGCAGGAAACGAGGATAAATATAATGCACCAACAACAACAGCAGTGAAAAATTATGTTGATACTGAGGTTGGAAATGTCGTAACGACTATTGAGGGCTTAGATCTGGGGCTTGTTGGGTCGGCTGGTTCTTATATCAAGACGGTACAACAGGTGGATGGTAAGGTTACTGCGGTGTCTGAAAAATTTGATACGGTGATTGATGATACTACGGGTGGCAAGGATGGAAATGGTAACCCTAAGAGTAATAATGCACCAACGACATATGCGGTAAAGACATATGTAGATGCTCAGATAGATGGGGTTATTGATGGGGTTGATGATGAGATTTCATCGGTTAACTCAGAAGTTGCAGCTGTTAAGTCCGCGTTAAATTTGACTGGAAGTGGTTCTTCATTGACTTATTCTTTGCCTGTTGCCACTACGACAACAAAAGGGGCCGTTATCGTTGGGGGAAATATAGGGGTTAACCAACAAGGTACTATTTCAGTTGCAACTGCGAATGGTTCAACTCTTGGTGTTGTAAAGGCAGGGAATAATACGTCAATTTCCAATGGTGCGGTAAATGTTGCAACTGCTACACCATCAACTTTAGGTGTGGTAAAGGTGGGGCAGATTCCATCAGGATCGGCGACGGCTACGAATTATGCGACGATTTGGGTTGAATAATTTTTAATTTTTTTAATATAGTCCCTACATTTTGTAGGGATTTTTTTACTGATTTGTTTTGCAAACAAATTTTTTTGCAAAAAAATTTGTCATTCCTGTGCTTGTCAAGCACAGGGGTTACAAGATTTCTTGTATTTTCTCTTTTGTATATCGTTTTATATAGTATATAGTATCGTCTTGGTTTTTGCATTTTTCTAGGCTTGAATTGGCTTTATTAGCACACTCTTGCCTTATGTTGTTGATTGCGTTATCTGCATATGAAAGTAAATTTTGTATTTTAGTTTTGGTTTCGTCAGATGCCAGATTTATTTGTTCTTCTATAGAAAGTGCTGAGGGGTTAGCCCCATTAAAAATGGGGGCGCTGATTGATTCTGGTTCCATTGCCTGGGGTTCTGATGAGTCTGCAGATGTGCTGAAAAATTCATTGAAAACGGTTTCCACTATATTTGCTTTACCGGACATGCACAGTGCGATATACCTGTCCGTTATTTGTGTGTATTTCATTCCATAAGCGTCGCTGGTGGCACATGGCCTACATTTACTTAATGTGTCGCCAACATTGCAAGTGTATTCTTTTTTGCCGCATTTGCCTTTTGTTGCCCCCTGTACAGGACCGTCTTTATCGACATAGGCGATAATTTTTGTTTTATATGTGTCGGGCAGGTCGTTATAATCCTGTGGGATGTCATCAGCCATTTGAAAACCACAATCAACCTCGTTGGCAAGGACGCCAGATGATACGAATAGTGGTATAATAAAAACAAATAATAATCGGTTCATTTTTTTTTCTTTCTTGTTAAATTTGTTAATCGTTATCGAATATTCTTTCAATTAAATTCCCCAGTTTGGTACCGTCAAGTTTTTCTTCTATTTTTTCCATTCGGTTTGCGATTTTTTCGAACTTAGCCTGTTTTAGTATAGCGTCAATTCCTTTTGTTGCCTCTTCATATTTCTCTAGAATTTCGGCGCTGCGTTCTTTTTCGTTGTTGCGGTTGATTAATATGTTGCCTGCAACAGTTGCGACTGCGCCAATGCCCAGGGTGGTAAGTGCTGTCTTTTTCTGTTCCGCGGTTTCGGCGCGTTGTGCGGCCCAGGCGGCAGCATCCGCGCCATTAGGGTCAGATAATGCGCGTGCCAATGATGTAAATGCGCCCGATGTCTTGCCAGTTGAAATATCATCGTACAGACCG
>JAFXFG010000042.1 GCA_017520675.1 Alphaproteobacteria bacterium | reverse complement strand
GTGGCCGCGTGCGCACACGCAGCACAGGTTGCAAATCTAGACTATGTGCATAAATTGATTCAACAAAAGTGGGATATATCTATACCAATTAAGGCAGATAATCCAATGCTGGCCGCCAATATGAAATACCTGCTGACGGCGGTTGATGTTGCAAATGAAATTTTGAATGGCGAAAAGACCACCGACTATGGCAATGGCGAATTTGCCACATTACACGCCGCCGACACCACCGCCACGAATACCGCAGTGGAAACATTGGTGCAAAAAGTGGAAAAATATAAATTTACCCTGACAACAACACCCGATACCAGCAGTTTTAGTTTTTCAATCAGTGCAGCGGGCGAATTTGTGGTTGACTGGGGCGATGGAAAAACAGAAACCATAACAAAACCCGATACAACAAACAGAACATATTCGCATAATTACACCACCGCTGGCACATACACAATTGGCCTCAGCGGTCAGGCAACCGCGTATAATACCAACAGAAACACCGCCACGATAAGTTTTTATGTAAATTATAGCGATACACAGTCAAAAAAAATCGCATCTATTGATGGCTCGCTGGGTGCAATATTTGGAACACTCAGCAGTGATACAAATAACCAACCAAGATTTTTTCAGACATTTTACCTTGCAACTAATATGACCGGTTCAATCCCGTCTGGCTTATTCGCGGGTATATCTGGCGCACCAGCAAGTTATATGTTCTACGGCACCTTTCATAATTGCAGTGGTTTGACTGGCGCAATCCCCGCGGGATTATTTGCGGGTATATCTGGCGCACCAGCAAGTAGTATGTTCTCCAGCACCTTTGGTGGTTGCAGTGGTTTGACATCAATCCCCGAAAACCTGTTTGGTGATATCTCTGGTACGGCACAGGAAGGTATGTTCTTTCACACATTCTATAACTGCACATCCTTAACCGGTCCGTCTGCGCGTATAAATGGAAAATATTTATATGAAATCTGGAATGCTAGCCTGTGGGCTACATACAAAGGGTGTACAGGATTGTCAGATTATAGCTCTATCCCCTATGGTTGGTTAGATGATTAAGGGTTAGCACCAGTTTCTGTGTCAAAGCACAGAAGAAACACCGGCTTTCGTCCTCCCCGCCGGTGTTTTTTTATAAAGACACATCAATTTATTATGCCTGTGTTAATAAAAAATCCCCAAACGGGGATTTGTTTTATTCGTTCACTTTTTGCAAGACTGCGGTAAATGTTGCCTCGGCTACCTTTTTTCCGCCGACAAACGCGATACCATGGAATTTATATAGTTTCATTTTTGTCGTTAATAGTTCGACATGCAATTCCAATTTATCCCCTGGGTGCACCATATGTGAAAATTTAATTTTTTCCATCGTTGTAAAGTACCCCAGCATCCCTTTGCGTTCTTCGTCTGTCATGCGTTTAAACGCGACAAAACACGCGGTCTGCGCCAATGCTTCGACCTGCAAGACCCCCGGCATAATTGGGTTGCCTGGGAAATGTCCTGCGCACCAGAATTCATCATCGCGAACATATTTTACGCCCACCGCACTGGTATCGTTAAATTCGCGTACTTCATCAATCAAGCGCATATTACCGCGGTGTGGAATAATCTCTTCAATTTTTTTTGCATCAAACATTGTATTTACCCTTTGATTATTTTTTAGAATTTTTACGCAACCATGCATAGTGCCTCATAAATTCGGTTCCTGGCCCAGCAGGATACCCCATATGAGATTCGCCATCTGGAATATTGCGGAACACACCGCTGTTTGCACCAACAGATGCGTTGTTTCCAATATGTACACCGTTTGCAACGCCAACATGCCCGCCCAACAGCGCATTATCGCCAACGACAACACCACCCGCCAGTCCAACACCGCTGGCCAAAAAACATTCGCGTCCAACAACGACCCCATGCGCAATTTGACACAAGTTATCGATTTTAGTTCCTTCGCCAACTGTTGTATCTGTCATTGCGCCCCTGTCGATACAGGTGTTTGCGCCCACAGAAACCCGTTCGCCCAAGACAACACGACCGACATGCGGAATAAAGATATTATGTCCGTCTTGTTTTGTGTATCCAAAACCGTCTTTACCGATAACTGCATTTGCACTTATTACACAGTTTGCCCCGATTGTTGCGTTTTCGATATGTGCGCCACTATGCACGATTGTTCCGCGCCCCAGCACAACATTGCGTCCGATAAACGCACCCGCGAATATTTTTACATCTGGTTCAATCGCCGCGCCGCGTTCGATTGTAACAAAGTCGCCAACATAGTTTGTTCTTTTTTTGCGAAAGAAAACCCCGCGTTCGATACGTGCATTTTTACTGATTCCAAATCGTGGTTTTTCGCGATAAATTTCCCCCAGTATTTTAACGATATTTCCGCGTGGACTTTCTGTTATCAGCAGTGTTGCGTCCTTTGGTGCGAATTGTGCCTGTTCTGGTTGCACCAAAATAACCGTTGCGCGTGTTTTTTGTAACACTTCAATCGGCAAGATTTTAAAAGCATTACTATTTTGTTCTGTTGAATAGAAAGCCAGTTGTCCTGCGCGTGCATCTGCGATTGGCGCGACCCCGCGTACGGGGGTGTTTGGATTTCCACGCAATTCCAGTCCAAACTTTGTTGCCAACGCCCCAGCCGTTGTCTTAACAGCAGCTGGCATAAATAAAGATTTTATTAGTTTCATCATAGCAAACAAATTATAAATAAAAAAAATATAGAATCCAGATATTTATAAACTGTTTTTTTCTTGCGTTTTTACGATTCGGGCATAATAATAACAGTGTTCTTAAAAGATAATTTTAAGAGCGGGGCCAAAAAACCCCGCTCTTTCACTAAGACATACAACAAACGCAAAGGAGTATATAGATGTCTTTTGTTTCGATGCCACGTCAAGACTTGTTATTATCGATTGATTCGTTGGCCCAAGAAAAACAAATTGATCGTGAGGTTGTTTTTAGTTCATTAGAGGCAGCAATTGCAAAAATTGCAAAACACAAATATGGCGAAGAGTTTGATATTTCTGCATCGATTGACCGCAGAAATGGCGCGATTCATGTAAAACGTTCTTTTTTAGTCATTGACAGTGCGGATTCTGTTGAAAACTATAATCCAAACACAATGCTTACCGTAGAACAGGCCAAGAAATATTCCAAAAAGCCTGTTGTTGGCGATGTCGTAGAAGATGCTTTGCCAGAACCAGAATTCGGTCGTATGGCATTTCAGACCGCTAAGCAAATGATGACTGCGCGCGTTCGTGATGCAGAAAAAGGTCGTCAATTTGAAGAATTCAAAGATAATATCGGTGATATTGTAAGTGTTGTTGTAAAACGTGTTGAATTTGGCAGTGTGTTTGTTGACATAAATGGCAAGGCCGAAGGCTTTATCAAGGGTTCTGAATTAATCCCTGGCGAACGTTTAGCCGTTGGTGATCGCGTTCGTGCGTTAATTATGGATGTATCTCGTTCTAATACAGGTCCTCAGATTTTCCTGACGCGTACACATCCGATGTTTATGGAAAAACTATTTGCCCAGGAAGTTCCAGAAATTTACGAAGGCATTATCAAAATCAAGTCCGTTGCACGTGCACCTGGCTCACATGCCAAGATTGCAGTTGAAACAGCCGATCCATCGATTGATGCGGTTGGTATGACTGTTGGTATCAAGGGGACTCGTATTCAGCCTGTGATTAACGAATGTCATGGTGAAAAGATTGATGTTATCCTGTATTCCGAAGACCCTGCGGTATTCATTGTAAACGCTGTACAGCCTGCCAAGGTTGCCAAGATTATTGTTGATGAAGATACTCACAGTGCTGCGGTTGTTGTCAACGAAGACGAATTATCATTGGCAATTGGTCGTCGCGGTCAAAATGTTCGTTTGGCATCTCAGTTAACTGGCTGGAACATCGATGTTATGAGCGAGGCCGAAGAACAAGAACGTCGTGCCAAAGAATTCCAAGAAAAGACAGACTTGTTTATCAGTGGCCTTGATGTTGACGAAATGATTGCGCGTCTGTTGATAACCGAAGGCTTCCGCACAATCGAAGAAATCGCATTTGTTGACATCAAAGAACTAGAAGAAATCGAAGGCTTTAATCCGGAATTGGCTGCCGAATTGCAAAAGCGCGCCAAGGACTACCTGAACAAGATAGAACAAGATTATCTTGATGGTGGTCATAAACTTGGTATGACTGACGATTTGTTAAACTTTACATTTGTCAGACGTCCGATTTTGATGAAGATGGGTGAAAACGGCATCAAATCGTTGCAAGAGTTGGCAGACCTATCAACAGATGAATTGCTAGAAATCTTGGGTGAAGATACGATATCCAATCGCTTGGCGGGTCGTATTATTATGAAAGCGCGTGAAATCGCATATAATATCAACCAAGAAGAACAATAACTTTTATCGGAGTAATTAAATAATGGCAACATTAACACTTGGAAAATCTGTAACAACTGATGCAGTTCGCAGCAAAAAGGGGGACGCGGTTTTTGTAGAGCGTCGGCGTCGTGTCGTTGCCCCGAACAGCAAAGAACTTCGGGATGAGCCAACTGCGCCAGTCGCGCCTCGTAACGCAGCAGATGAAAAATTGCGTGCCGTATTGGCTGCCGCCAAAGCGCGTGAAGAAGAACGCAAAAAACGCGAAGAAGAAGAGGCAGCTGCACTTGCTGCGCGCGCTGCAGAAATAGAGCGCGAAAATCGCGAATACGAACAGGTTCGCGAGCAATTGGCTGCGCGTGAAAACGTAACAGAGAAAGAAGTAGTTGTCGAAGAAAAGAAAGAAGCGCCTGCACAAAAACAGCAATCGCAACAACGCAAGGTATTTACAAATAATGCGGTTGCTGGTGCCACGCGCAAGAATCGTAATGACGATGACGAAGATAGTCGTAATAATCGCTTTGCCAATTCTAAAAAAGACTTTAAAAAATCTGGCAAAATTCACTTGCGTGATATTATTATGGGTAATGACGATGACGACGATGAAATTGGCATTCGTGGCGCGAACCGTCGCCGTTCCGAGGCCTCATTAAAACGTTTTCGTGAAAAGGCGCGTGCTGTATTTACTGTCCCGCAAAAGGTGGAACATGTTGTTTCCTTGGGCGACACAATTACCGTAAAAGATTTGGCAGCAGCAATGGCTGAAAAGGTCGGAAATGTCATCAAGAAATTAATGGAAATGGGAATGATGGTTTCTGTTAATCAATCTATTGATGCGGATACTGCGGAATTGATTGCGGGTGAATTTGGCGCAACGGTTAAACGCGTAGAAGTAAAACCATATGCAGATATTTTGGAACGTGAACCGAATCCAGAAAAAATGACACCGCGTGCACCTGTTGTAACCGTTGTGGGGCACGTTGATCATGGTAAGACATCGTTGCTGGACGCATTTCGCAATGCAAATGTTGCCGCTGGCGAGGCTGGCGGAATTACCCAGCATGTTTCCTCGTACGAGGTTAAAACCCAATCTGGTGCGATGATAACATTTTTGGATACTCCTGGGCACGAAACATTTACAGCGATGCGTGCACGTGGGGCGCAAATGGCTGATATTGTTGTTTTGGTTGTTGCGGCTAATGATTCTATTATGCCTCAGACAATCGAAGCGATTAATCACATTCGTGCTGCCAAGGTTCCGTTCATTGTTGCGATTAACAAAATTGACCTGCCCGAAGCAAATCCAATGCGTGTAAAGACTGATTTATTACAACAAGAGGTTCAGGTCGAAGAAATGGGCGGTGATGTTCAGTGTGTTGAAATTTCTGCAACAAAAAGAATTGGTCTGGACAAACTAGAAGAAGCGATTTTATTACAGGCAGAAATGATGGAATTAAAGGCCGATGCAGAAATGCCTGCTGTTGCATATGTCGTAGAAGCAAAACAAGAAAAAGGGCTGGGACCTGTTGCGACAATTCTGATGCGCCAAGGTACATTAAAGATTGGCGAAGTCTTTGTTGTTGGTGAAACATTTGGTCGTGTTCGTGGCTTGATTAATTCTGTTGGCGAACGCGTAAAGTCTGTTCGTCCTGGTCAACCTGCGATGGTCTTGGGGCTTGAATCCGTCCCCAGTGCAGGTGATGATTTGCGTGTTATGGAAACCGAAGCGCAAACGCGTGAGGTTGCATCATATCGTGCGCAAAAAACCAAGGACAAGGCAAATGCGGTTAAACGTACATCCCTGGAAGAATTATTTGCAAAGCGTGATGATAACAAGAAATTGATTCTACCGATTGTTTTGCGTGCAGATGTACAAGGATCTGTCGAAGCGATTTCGGATATGATAAAAGAAATCAACACAGACAAAGTTGGTGTTGAAATATTGTCATCTGGTGTTGGACAGATTACCGAAGGTGATATTCGCCTTGCAACTGCATCAGGCGCAGTGATTATTGCGTTTAATGTTCGTGCAGATTCCAGTGTTCGTGATATGGCGCGCAACAATGGTGTTGATATTCGTTATCACAGTGTTGTGTATCGTATCACAGACGAAATCAAAGAAATATTGTCTGGAAAACTTGCACCGGAAAAGCGCGAAACCTTTATTGGCTATGCAGATGTGATTGCTTTGTTCACAGTTGGCAAAGGCATTCGTGTTGCTGGTTGTCGTATGACCGAAGGCACAATCAAGAAAGATGCTTTTGTTCGTTTGTTGCGTAACAATGTTGTTATTTACGATGGCAAGATTGGTCAACTGCGTCGTGAAAAGAACGAAGTCAAAGAAGTATCTGGTGGTGTTGAATTCGGTATGTCTTTTGATAAATATAATGATTTAAAAGAAGGCGACCGCGTCGAATGCTACGAGGTTGAAGAAGTTCGCGCACAAATATAAATTGTGCAAAAAAACAAAGCGCCGATAATTCGGCGCTTTATTTATTTATTTTTTGTTATTATTTACTTTGCTTTTTTATCAATTGCATTTGAATAATCCCAAATATGTTTGACACTGTCCAGTACAATACTAAACCTGCGGGCATCCAAGCAAACATTATTGTGAACAACAATGGCATCCAGTTCATCATTTTTTGTGTCTGTGCAACAACATCGTTCGCAGGTGCAGAAGATTTCTTTGCTGATTGCAGATATTGTTGCAACCACATTGTCAGTCCCATAAATATAGGCAGTATAAAGTATGGGTCCATCACAGACAAATCTGAAATCCACAAGAAATGTGCGTTGCGCATTTGAACAGATACTAACAGTGCCTTGTACAAAGCAAAGAATATTGGAATCTGAATCAGCATTGGCAAACAACCTGACATAGGTGATGTTTTATGTGTCTGATACAGTTTCATCATTTCCATCTGCAGGCGCATTTTATCATTTGCGTACAATTTTTGAATGCGTTGCATTTCTGGTTGCATTTTCTGCATAGCGGCCATAGAAGTATAAGATTTGCGTGTTAATGGCCACATCATCAGACGCAATAAAATCGTCATAATTATAATTGCGACACCATAGTTCATAACCACATGATTTATTCCGTTCAACACCCACAGCATTGGGCGCGCCAAGAACCAAAACCAACCATAATTAATAGTGTCTGCAATTCCAGATATTTTTGTTTCTATGGAATTTAAAACTGTTTGGTCGCGTGGGCCAACAAAGATATTTGTTATTAATTTTTTTTCTGTTCCATTTGGTATTTGTACTGCGGCCGCGGCTGTATCTGTTACATAATTATCCCCAGATTTTTTTACCCGTATTGTCTGGTCTGGTGTATTAATAGATGCGACAGATTCCCAATATTGGTCTGCAAATCCTGTGAATCCCGTTTGTGTTGAATAGGCATAAGATTTTTTATCTATTTGTTCCCAATTTAATTCTTCAATATCGGTATTAACATAAGATATTGCCCCTGTTGAAACGCCGGATGCAGATTTCATACCATTATTTTTTATCATACGAACATACGGTGCGATTGCAATATCTTTACCAGAGTTATTTTGGATTACATCTGTAACGGTTATCAGATACCCATCTGTGCTAATATTTCTTACAAACTTTACATTATCTGGATTACTCCAAATCATACTGCCATCAACTTGTTTTTCCCAAATAGTTGTTGCAAGTGGTGCGGTTGTTCCTGTTGCCAGCAGGCCTGTTTCAATAAAATTATCGTCTGCGCCCAACAGCACAACCTTTTCCAAAGAGTCTGGATTTTTTGCAAAATCCATCAGTTCTACATTTGATATACGCAGTCCTTGTACAGTCGCGTTAATTTTATCTGATTTTATTGTATGTGTTGGCACATCAGAAATATCTTCGCTAATTACAACATCGGCAGAATTATCAACTGCTTTTTGCGGGTTCATAATTGCACCGATTGCCCACCACGCAATAATAAACAAAAACATCCACCACAAGAATCCAGACATAGGGGATTTTTTTTGTGTTGCATTTTTATTTGCGTTCCACATATTAAAGCCCGAATTTTTATCCATATATTGTACCATTTTTATTTACCGTCCTTTATTGATTTCAAGCATTTTTGTCTTGCTATATAAATATTCAACAGATACCACGCGACCCCCATCACGATACAAACATCCGCGACATTGAATGCCGGCCAGTGCCATCCGCCGATATGAAAGTCTAAAAAGTCCACAACCGCGCCAAAGCGGATTCTATCAATCAGATTCCCCAGTGCGCCACCACAGATTAATGCCAATGGTGCGATTTCAAATTTTTTTGCACGCTTAAACAGATAGTATAACAACGCGCCGATAATTGCACCTGTTGCAATTATCATTATTAACGGTGTTGATTCACCCAGTGCGCGAAACATAGAAAAAGAAGTTCCAAAATTCCAAGTGAACACGATATTAAAGAAATCAAAGACATTTGCCATCAAGTATGGCACAGGAATAACATCCCACGCAGCGCCAACCCAGGGCACACCACCTGTAATTAAATATAATAAAAATCCTTTGGATAATTGGTCTAAAAACAAAGCACCAAAAATAATTGATAATATAAAATAATATTTTTTCATTTTTTTATTCCCTGCAATAACAGAATTTAAATATAGCAACATAAAGCAATAAAATCAAACAAAATGTCCATATTGGTGATTCTGTTTTTACAAAGAAACAGCGCCGATTTGGCGCTGACTTTTATTTTATATTTTGATTTTTGTACCCTGCCAGTTTTAAGATAATATTACTTGGCCGTCTAAGGTCGGTTTGTACTGATGCGATATGCGATAAAATCAAATTACGCATTTTATCTAAATCATTTTTCATATTCAGCCATGTTAATGATTTATTTTTATTTTGTGCAAGGTCCTGCATAGAAATAACAGGATTAGATAAATATATTTTGCTAAGGGTTATTTTTTCATTGTTTTTAACACGAACGTGTTTGTGCAGCCAGCTTTTAAATAAAAATATCCCCAAAGATTTCTTGGATAATCTGTCTGTTTCTGTGAAGAATATTTTATCCGTATTGTATCTTTTTTCAAAATTTTTCAACACAGTAAAAAAGCAGATTGCATACCTATACACATCATCACCATATGGCGCTTCATCAATTTTCATCAATGTTTCTTGCAATTCTTCAATTGCGTCCAGAAATTCTGCCCTGTTTGCTGCGTTTTGAAGTACAGACATTATAAAATCCTTTTTTTCTTTATTTTATAATAGTCGCACAAGGCGACTATTATTTTTTTATTAGTTAACCGCAGACACTGCAATTCTTTTGCGTCCTACTGCGCGACGACGATTTAAAACTTCGCGTCCTGCCTTAGTTTCCATTCTTGCACGAAAGCCATGTGTGCGAACACGGCGTGTCTTAGATGGTTGATATGTGCGTTTTGTTGCCATGACTTAAACCCTTGTTTTCGTTATACATATTGTTTCTCAGATTGCTTTACAGCATCACAAGCAACCCAAGAATAATTCGTTTGCGCGTATATTTAACCACACGTTTTATAAAAACGCAACCTTTTTATTTAGATTTTATTAATCCAATCTGTTTTAGTCCTTCTAGTGTCAGATGGTAAACAAACAGTGCTACAAAAAGTTTATAAAATGGTAAAAACATAACAATCCTTTTATTTTGTTTTATAGTGTATCACTGATTTGTGTTTTGTCAATTAATTTTTTAACCTTTATTTCTTGACCAAAAGCCTAAAAATCTGCTATGTTTAGTATGCTAATAACATTAGGAAAGGTAAGTATGTCAGAAAATATTAATGAAGTTATTGAAACGCGTGTTCCGCAGTCTTCGTTGGAACACGAAATGCGAACAAGTTTCTTGGACTATGCGATGTCGGTTATTGTTGATCGTGCGTTGCCAGATGTTCGTGATGGGTGCAAGCCTGTTCATCGCAGAATTTTATATGTTATGAATGATGTTGCGCCTGCGACTAAGCCGACTGTTAAATCGGCGCGTATTGTCGGTGATGTTATGGGTAAGTATCATCCCCATGGCGACAGCTCTATTTACGAGGCTATGGTTCGTATGGGGCAGGATTTCTCGATGGGCGAAATGTTGGTTCAGGGGCAGGGTAACTTTGGTTCGCGCGACGGCGACAAGGCTGCTGCTATGCGTTATACTGAGGCACGACTTTCCAAACTTGGCGCATCCCTGATGGATGATATGGACAAAGATACAGTCGATTGGCAACCGAACTTTGACGGCAGTTTGCAAGAACCTGTTGTTCTGCCGACTAAGTTTCCAAACTTTTTGGTTAATGGTGGTTCGGGTATTGCGGTTGGTATGGCTACAAATGTTCCGACATATAATCTTGGTGAAATCTGCAATGGTATATTGGCGATATTGGATAACAAAGAACTGACCGATGATGAATTATTTGCAATTATCCCTGGGCCAGATTTTCCAACAGGTGCAATGATTATGGGGCGTGCGGGTGCGTACAAGGCGCATACAACAGGTCGTGGTTCTATTATTGTTCGTTCAAAAACACATATCGAAGATTTTCGTGATCATCAGGCAATCATTGTTGACGAGATACCGTATCAAGTAAACAAAGCCCAAATGATTATAAAAATTGCAGAACTAATCAAAGATAAACGAATCGAGGGTATATCGGAAATTCGCGACGAATCATCCAAGGAAGGTTTGCGAATTGTTATTGAGTTAAAGCGTGATGCAATTGCAGATGTTGTATTAAATCATCTGTTCCAGTACACAGAAATGCAGACCAGTTTTCCTGTAAATATGATGGCGCTAAATCGTGGTCGTCCAATGTTGTTTAATGTTCGTGGTGTATTGGATGCGTTCATTGATTTTCGTGCTGAGGTTATTCGTCGTCGTACAATATTTGACTTGAATAAGGCGCGTAATCGTGCGCATACCTTGCTTGGTTTGTCTGTTGCAGTTGGAAATCTGGACGAAGTAATTGAATTGATTAAATCCAGTCCAAATCCAGAGGCTGCACGCGAAGCGTTAATATCACGTGGTTGGAAGGCTTCTGACATCGAATCCTATATCCAATTAATCGATGACCCGAACACAGAATACAAGGATGGGATGTTTTATATGTCCGAAGACCAAGCGCGTGCAATCTTGGAATTGCAGTTGCACCGTTTGACGGGTCTGGAACGCGACAAGATTCACGATGATTTAACATCGCTGGGTGCAACAATTCGTGATTTGTTGGAAATTTTGGGCAGTCAAGAACGTATTATTCAAATCATACGCGAAGAAACCGCATCGGTCCGCGACAATTGGGCATCCCCCAGACGCACTGAAATATCAGATGCAGAAATTGACATTGATATCGAAGATTTGATTGCGCGCGAGGATATGGTTATCACTGTTTCGAATACTGGTTATATTAAACGTGTTGCGCTGGACACATATCGTGCACAGAAACGTGGTGGCAAGGGTCGAAATGCGATGGCAACCAAGGACGATGATTATGTTGTTCAGGTCTTTGTTGCGAACACGCATACACCACTGTTGTTCTTTAGTTCCAAGGGTTTATGTTACAAATTAAAAACATATAAATTGCCTGAGGCTGCCGCCGCTGCCAAGGGGCGTCCACTGGTGAACTTGTTACCATTGGAAAATGGCGAAACGATTACTGCGATTTTACCAGTGCCCGAAGAAGATGTTGCGCGTGTTGCAGAATCAGGTAAAGAACATTTCTTGATGTTTGCAACTGCATCTGGAACGGTTCGCAGAAATCGTATGTCTGACTTTGATTCGATTCGTGCCAATGGAAAAATTGCAATGAAACTGGATGAGGGCGACAGTTTGATATCCGTACTGCCATGCAACGAAGACCAAGATGTGTTCTTGGCAACATATCGTGGTCGTGCGATTCGATTCCCTGTCCCAGAAATTCGTGTTTTTGCAGGCCGTAATTCAACTGGTGTTCGTGGTATAACACTTGGCAAAGATGACAGGATTATTGGAATGGCGATGTTAAATCGTGGTGAGTCTGATTCTGCTGTTCGTGCGGCGTATATCAAACAATCGCGTGCTGCCAGACGTGCAGAAACCGGTGTCGAAGAAGAAGCGGATTCTGACGAAGAAGAAACAACACTTGTTCTGGACGATGCCAAAATGGCAGAAATGGCATCGCGTGAAGAATTTATTTTGACCATATCAGAAAACGGATTTGGCAAGCGCACCAGTTCATATGAATATCGCTTGACGCATCGTGGTGGTGGTGGATTTACAAACATCAAACTTGGTGGCAAGAATACTGCGGTTGCAGGTTCGTTCCCTGTTGAAAATGACCAAGATGTTATCATGGTTACTGACGGTGGCAAGATTATTCGTACGCCTGTGTCGGATGTCCGTATTGCAGGTCGCAGTACAGCGGGTGTAACATTGTTCCGTACCGCAGAAAATGAAAAAGTTGTTTCTGCTATATCTATCGAGGGTTCGGACGAAACGGCAGATGAAGTCGCCGATAATACAGAGAACACAGAAAGTGTATCTGAATAGGACACAAGGGGTGGCAGGTATGGATAAAAACGAATATTTTATGTCGATTAACGATGTTTCAAAGCGTTTAAACATACCTGCGCACACTTTGCGTTATTGGGAACGGCAGTTCCCTGTGGCGATACGTCCAACGACCGGCGCGGGTGGTCGTCGTTATTATCGTCCAGAAACGGTTCAACGATTGATAACGATAAAAGAATTGTTGTATACGCATGGAATGACGATTGCTGGGGTCAAGAAAATGTTGCGCGATGGCAACTTACCTGCATCACCACAGGAAATATTAAATAACATTTCGTGCGATAATACAGTGCCTGCGACTGATATTGGGTCAAATAACGAAGATATAGAACTGGCGATAACATTGTTAAAAAATGCAAAAAACATATTGCAATAGTGAATAAAACGAAAAAAATAAAAATAACACTTGCAATCTGAAAAAATATGTGCAAAGATATACCACGCAATGCGAGCGTAGCTCAGTTGGCTAGAGCGCAACCTTGCCAAGGTTGAGGTCGAGGGTTCGAGCCCCTTTGCTCGCACCAAAGTTTTGCGGTGTCAGCGTTGCTGACACCGTTTTTCTAAAAACCAAGGTCAAATTTGATTATGAAAAACGGAATGAAAAAATTTTTTTAATGCAAAGTGCGACCATCAGATAACGACGGACGCACTTTTGTGCGTCCGTTTCAAATAAATAAGTAAAAAAAAGGCAAAACAATGTCAGAACAACAAACACAAAATACACCAATTTCAACAAACGAACTAACCGCACGTCTGCAAAAGGCTGAAAATATCAAGGCGCGCGACGGTGTTGTTTGGAAAGACAAATTTGATCGCACACATACAATCGAAGAAGCAAGAAACTTGAACGATAATACACCTGTAAAATTGGCAGGTCGTGTAACCGCGTTGCGCTGGTTGGGTAAGTTAATGTTTGGTCGTATATATGACATTAACGGCGAAATACAATTTTCTATGTCGCGCGAAGAACTGGGCGAAGAAAATTACAAATTTATGAAGGCTAATGTAGATTTGGGTGATTTTATCGGTATTACAGGCGAATTATATCACACAACTGCTGGCGAATTGACTGTCAAGGTATCCGAATACGAAATCTTGGCCAAGGCCCTGCGCCCGTTGCCAGAAAAATATCATGGCTTGACCGATATGGAAACACGTTATCGCCAGCGTTATTTGGATATTATTTCTAATCCAGAGGCACGCAATGCATTGCTGGGTCGTTTCAAGATGACGCAATACTGGCGTGATTTTATGAATAAAAATGGATTTTTAGAAATTGAAACACCTGTGCTGCAAAATATTGCATCTGGGGCTGCTGCGCGTCCATTTACAACGCACCATAACGCACTGGATACTGATTTCCAACTGCGTATTTCCCCAGAATTATTCTTAAAGCAGGCAATCGGTGCAGGATTTGACCGTATATATGAAGTCGCCAAGGACTTCCGCAACGAAGGTATGGACGCAACACACCTGCAGGAATTTACCATGGTTGAATGGTATGCGGCATATTGGGATTATAACAAAAATATTCAGTTCACTTGGGATTTAATCCAAGACCTGTTGATGAAATGTCGCGGAACACTGCAAATAGAATTCCAAGGCGTTCAATTAGATTTCAGCAAGTATGAAATGGTTGACTATACCGCCAAGATGAATGAATTCTTTGGTTGTGATATTCTTGAATTTGAAGACGTTAATGAATTGCGCCAAAGTTTGGTCGACAACGGTATGTTCCCAATGGCGGAATTAGAAGACTTGAAGTCTTTGCCTGCGTTGGTCGATTATGTATATAAGCGCAAAATCCGTAACGATATCGTAAACCCGACATTCTTGTATAATTATCCTGCATATATGATGCCTTTGGCGCGTCGTAATAATGATGATGTTCGCAGGATTGATATGTATCAATTGCTGGTTTGTGGTGCAGAAATATGCAAGGGCTATTCCGAATTGGTAAACCCAATCCAGCAACAACAAGCCTTTGAAGAGCAAGCACGCAATATCGCAGATGGTGACGAAGAAGCATTCAATCCAGACAACGACTTTGTTCGTGCAATGGAACATGGATTCCCGCCAATTTCTGGTGTGGGTATGGGGGTTGACAGATTGGCAAGTATCATATTCAATCAGCCAACATTACGCGATGTCGTATTGTTCCCAATGATGAAATAGGAAGTCTAATGAATATGCAAAGCCAAGGAACAGATACTGTTACGATAACGCTTGAAAACGACCGCAAGAATATTGCAGCGCTGGAATCAGCGCGTCTTGACGGTCGTATTAATGACGAAGCGGCTGCATACTTAAAGACCTTGTACTCGGACAGTCTTTATTGGTTTCGTGAAGTATTCTATATCCTTGGCAAATGCTTTGGTGCGCCCAAGACGGCGGTTATGCGTTATGACTATGAACAAGATTGTGCAATCGATGAACCGATTAGTATTGCAGACATAAATCCACTAAATGCCTATATCGTGCAACATCGCCTAGATGGCGACCCAATGCGCAACCAGTTTTTTACCAGTTCTGCTGGGCACAAGATTGACTTGGCTGTATCGTCGATTGTAACTGTTATTGTTGGTGCGCAAAAGACCGTATCTCGTTCGCTGGATAAAATCATTGGCAAATACTATGAAAGTTATGTTGAAGAGGTATGCGAAACTGTTTATAAAGTAATATCTGCACACGAACGCGAAGCGTCTGCCAGGGCGGTTGCAGAAAAGACGCGTGCAAAATTAAAAGAAAGATATATATCGACACCTGCGGAAACAGTTCTTGCGATTATTGGTTCCGGGCACGAGAATATTGCCGCAGACCTGGTACGTGCGCTGGATAAAATTGAAAAACCGCGTATGCGCCTGCAAGACGTGTGGCGCGTAAAATGCTTGTTTGATTTGATACCACAGGCGCGCACTTTTATTGAACGTATTCAATCAATGATGCCTGACAGGATTTTGTCTGTTCGGGACTGCTTTTACAATATGCAAAACCCGCGCAATTATCGTGATGCCAAGATAATTATTAATATTGGAACAGATAATAAAAACATAATCCCAATGGAAATTATATGTCAAGTGCGCACATTCTTTGAATTTGAAAAAAGAACCCATCAAGCATACGAGGCAGCGCGCAAAAAAAAGTGCGCCAAATCTGATAGTATAGAGGCGAAACTAGCCTTGTTTATGGAAGATGGCATAAAGTCATACAACAAGATGATTTGTCGTTGCCTAGAAGATTTGTTTGACAGGGTTGGTTGGAATATTTTATACAGTCAGGGCAACATACTGCCTGTTCTGGACGGATTCCCAAAGGAATGCAAACTGTATTATCCGCAAAAGGTACTAGATAACATTCTGGAAAAATTAGATGACTCGATTGAGAACGAATTGTTTCGCATCACGAATGCTCCGACAAAGTTATCTAAAATACAAGAATCAAATATATTCAGATTTATGGCGCGATTTATCTTGGTGTCTGCGATGCCGTACATGCAGACGGACTGGGCGACCACAGACGGTTCACAATCTGCGCGTCTGTTTAACTTTGTGATGCGCGAAGTCCAGCGTTATTACAAGAAATAGCGAATTTTATCAACAAGAAAAAATACCAATCGTATAAATTTTGTTTCTGCTTGCGTTAGTGTTCTAAAATTGGCAAAATGCTATCAGGTTCTTATTGTCTTACAGAACTATAACCAGCATAAGAAAGGATAGGATTATGCGTCAAGGAAAAGTAAAATGGTACAATGGTAAAAAGTGTTTTGGGTTTATTAGTCCTGACACACCAAACGAAGACGGCAACACAGATGATGTATTTGTTCATTCAAGTTCATTAAAGGCCGCCGGCATCAGATTTTTAAACGAAAACGACATTGTCGAATTCGAAGAAGAAGTACGCAATGATAAATTGTCTGTAACGACAATATCTGTTGTTCAACGCGATGAAGAATCTGCACGCAGATTCCAAGAGCGTCGTGCCGAACGTCGTCGTGCAATCGAAGAACGCAAACAGCGCGAAGAAAAATCAAGTCGTCGTGGCTTTGCATTCTGGAAAAAATAAATTCTTTATACAAAAGCACCGGCCCCGCCGGTGTTTTTTTCTAATCGTATCTTATAAATCCCCCCCCCCGAAATTTTAACAAAACCTGCCTGCAACACGAAGTTTTAACGAAGTGTTGTCATTCCCGTATCACGCCCCGCACTCACACACTCGTCATTCCCGCGCAGGCGGGAATCCATTGCCCCGCAGGGACATATTTTTATGAAATTTTCACACCCTACAAAAATTGCAAATTTTTAGCTCTTGTCATCCTGTGGCTTTTTCGGGCCCCGCAAAAATTGTAAATTTTTGTGGGTGAATGCCCCACAGGACCCAGGTGTATTCCTTTTTTTTTAATCGGCATAACCTAGGTTCCATGGTCAAGCCATGGAATGACAATTTTATTACAAAAAAGTGTTCAAAATTAAAGCGGCAAAACACAAACCTTGCCCCGCGCACACCCTCGTCATACCCGCGCAGGCG
>JAFXFG010000003.1 GCA_017520675.1 Alphaproteobacteria bacterium | reverse complement strand
CTTGCAAGGCGGTAAAATTAATTATAATGATTTAGATAAAATCAATCCCGACAACGCAGTGTACAGAAGTTACATAAGTTGGCGGGATTGGTTTTAGATGAATTATTATGGTTAATTTTGAAAATTAAATAGAATGGTTTAGATAAACGCAGTGCCGGAAACGATGTGTACAAATGATACATGAGTTTCCGGCACCGCGTTTAGATGAATTATTATATTTAATTTTACATCATAGGCGGCATCGCTGGCGTCCCACCAACCTTATCTTCGGGGATTTCGGTCATCACCGCACCTGTGGTCAACATTACACCCGCTGTGCTTGCCGCTGCAGAAAGCGCCGTTTTTACAACCTTGGCTGGGTCGATGATACCAGACGCCATCATATCAACATATTCACCAGTCTGGGCATTATATCCAAAGTTATATTCAGTTGATTCCATTACTTTGCCGACAACTATTTCACCAGAAACACCTGCATTTTCTGCGATTTGTGCACATGGTGCAACAATTGCGCGCCGAACAATATCAATACCGACATTCTGATCAGCATTCGCACCGGTCAAGTTCTGCAAAGCAGCAACTGCACGAACCAATGCAATACCACCACCTGCAACGATACCTTCATCAACCGCAGCGCGTGTCGCCGCCAGCGCATCATCAACGCGGTCTTTCTTTTCTTTTACTTCGACCTCAGTCATACCGCCAACCTTGATAACAGCGACCCCACCAACTAATTTAGCCAAGCGCTCTGACAATTTTTCACGATCATAATCACTGCTGGATGCTGCAATTGCGACGCGTATTTCATCGGCACGCGCAGCAATTGCGTCCTTATCCCCTGCCCCATGCGCCAACAATGTTGAATCCTTGGACACAACGACCTTTTTTGCACTACCCAAAACAGCAGGTGTAATATTTTCAAAAGTCATTCCCATATCATCAGAAATAACTGTTGCACCTGTTACCACCGCGATATCTTTCAACATTTCCTTGCGTCTGTCGCCAAAGCCAGGTGCTTTGACTGCACAAACCTTTAATCCGCCACGCAAACGATTCAAGACCAATGTTGCCAATGCCTCTGATTCAACATCCTCTGCAATAATCAACAACGGTTTTCCAGACTGTGCAACAGGTTCCAATATTGGCAACAGTGCCTGCAAACCAGTGATTTTCTTTTCAGAAACCAGTATTTGTGCACCATCTAATTCTGCCAACATCTTTTCGCTGTTTGTTACGAAATAAGGCGACATAAACCCTTGGTCAAACTGCATACCTTCGACCACATCAATTTCTGTATCCAGTCCTTTTGCTTCTTCTACTGTGATAACACCTTCTTTACCAACACGCGCCATTGCACCCGCGATTTTTTCGCCAATATCGCTATCTGAATTTGCAGATATTGTTGCGACCTGTGCAATTTCTGCGCTATCTTTCACTGGACGCGCATGTGCTGTAATATCTGCCACAACTGCGGCAACTGCCATATCAATACCGCGCTTAACATCCATTGGATTCATACCAGCGGCAATAACACGACGTCCCTCACGAATTAACTTTTGCGCCAAGACAGTCGCGGTTGTTGTTCCATCGCCTGCATCATCACCTGCTTTCTTTGCGACTTCTTGAACCATACGCGCACCGATATTTTCTTGTGGATCTGACAGAGCCACCGCCTTGGCAACCGTTACCCCGTCTTTGGTTGCAACAGGCGCCCCATAAGACTTTTCAATAACGACAGTGCGCCCCTTTGGCCCCATAGTAATTTTTACTGCATTAGCCAGTTTATCAACCCCTGCGGCTAATTTATCTGTATCAAATGTAATATCTTTTGCCATTTTTTATTTCCTTATTTAATGATTCCTAAAATATCTGTTTCCTTGATTAAGACATAATCTTTACCATCTAATTTCACTTCATTTGCACTTGGTGCCCATTTTGCAAACAATACGACATCGGCTTCCTTGACCCCCAGCGGAACCACCTGTCCGCCATCACGCAGGCCTTCACCACACGCAACGACACGCCCACGTGAAGGTTTTTCTTTGGCATTATCAGGTATAATTATCCCCCCTGCGGTTATATTTTCTTCTTCAATTCTTTCCAGCAATACATAATTATGCAATGGTTTAAACATTATAAAACTCCCTTGGTTAAAATGCTGTACCACAGATATAGTTTAAATTTCATTGATTTCAAGTCTTAACTTTACTATGATACCCACAAAACACAAGGAGAATAAAAGTATGTACGATAAAAATAATATCTTTGCAAAAATCGCACGCGGCGAAGTACCAACAAACAAGATTTGCGAAAACACACATGCATTATCGTTTTACGATGTAAATCCAGTGGCCCAGACACATGTATTAATTATTCCAAAGGGCGAATACGAAAATCTGTTTGACTTTCTGCATAACGCATCCACAGAAGAACAAGCGTCATTTTGGGACTGCGTCAAAGAAACCGCAAAGAAAATGAATTGTGATAATGCCTGCAACATAATTGCAAATGTTGGTCGCGGTACATTCTTTTATCAAAGCGTACCGCACTTTCACCTGCATATAATTGCAGGCGAAAAACTGCAAGATTTTTCAGACATTGCGCAATAAGTCATGAGGTTAACCGTACGCGTCATACCACGGGCAAAATTTAATCGGGTTGAAATTCAACCCGATGGCATCGTGCGCGTACACACCACCACCGCCCCAACAGATGGCAAAGCCACAAATGACGTAATAAAAATGCTGGCTGCACACTATAATGTGCCCAAGACCAGCATAAAACTTATACGTGGCGCGACATCACGCGACAAAGTGTTTGAATTCTAGTATTTCAAAACCTGTTCTGCCAGTTCATCTGGATTTGCCGCATTAAAAATATGATAGTCATTCATACTTTCAATAAAACCACTATCCATCATATGCTTTACCAGTTCTGCATATGGTTTCCAAAAATTATTTGTATTCAAAAAGAACAATGGTTTATTAGTTTCACCAATCTGTTGCATTGTCATAATATCAGACAACTCATTTAAAGTACCAATTCCCCCTGGCAAGATAATAAACGCATCAGATAAATCGAACATAATTTGTTTTCTTTCATTAACCCCATCTACAACCTTGACATAGATTTCTGGATGGGCTGGCTCTTGACGCGCCAGAACATCATCTGTTGATACCCCGATAACCTGTCCGCCGTTTTTCAGCGCTGCTGTTGCGACTGTCCCCATCAAGCCAACATCACCACCACCAAAGACCATACGAATATCGTTCTTGGCCAACATTTCCCCCACCAATGCCGCATCACGTGCAAACTGTTTATCATTTCCAAACTGATGGCCACAATACACAGCAATCGATTTTAATTTACCAGACATTTTATTTTTCCTTTATTTTTGGAAATTATAGCATAGAATAACAAAACAATGAATAAAAAGTTTCTTGATTTTATTCAGCCATATTCGAATCGCCCCTTGGCCGTTGCGGTCAGTGGTGGTGTTGATTCGATATGCCTGCTGTATTGGCTATCACAAATAAAATTAAAGCCAACAGTACTGCATGTAAATCATTGTCTACGCGATGCCGCCTTGACCGAGGCTCAATATGTCCAAGACACCTGCGACAAACTTGGACTACCCTGCAAAGTATTTTGTTGGACAGCGGAAAAACCCGCCACTGGGCTAGAGGCTGCCGCCCGCGAAGCACGTTATAAAATGATGACAGATTGGTGTCATGCGAATGGCATAGACACACTGTTGGTTGCACATCAGGCAGACGATCAAATTGAAACATTTTTAATGAATCTTGCACGTGGCAGTGGCGTTATCGGTCTGTCTGCGATGCAACAAGTATCATACCGCGATGGCATCCAGATTGTTCGTCCACTATTAAATGTTTTTCGCAGTGAATTAATCGAATATTGCGACAGTCATAACATAAAATATTTTTCAGACGAAATGAATTACGACGACAAATATACACGCGTAAAGATTCGTCAAAATCGTCATTTATTATCAGACAAACTTGGCATCAGCGACAATCGAATTTTGCTTGCGATTAAGAATCTTGCACGCACACGTGATGCGCTTGAAACCGGCATAGAATCAAAAACACAGGGCATATTATATGACGGCTATGCCTTATTCCATGATTCTTTTCTATTTGACGAACCCACCGACATTGGTTTAAAGTTGCTAGGCACATTAATAAAAACGATTGGTGGGGACAATTATCAACCGCGCTTGAATTCGCTGAACAACGCACTAAATAGACTAAGGTCAGAATGTAAATTTACCCTTGGGCACTGCACGATTCGGCGTTTCAAAGACCAAATTCTAATTGTACCCGAAGGGGCAAAAACAAGCATCAGGAAGAAAAATGAAAAACTTAAAAGACTTAAAAAAATCAAGCAACAAAACTAATTCCCACACAAGAAAGCGCGACAGTTCGAATTGGTTTTTGATTATATTTGGCGCGCTTTTTTGTGCAATGATTGCACGCGTATTATTAAACGGAACAGATTTTGGCACACCGCAAATTGGCGAAACTGCACGCCGTTCTAACAAGCCAATTGAATTATCATTTTCTGATGTTTTAAAACGTGGTGCTGATATAACAACAATGACTATCAATGGCAACAATGCCACTGGCACACTATCAGACGGCACAAAGTACACAGCCACAATTACATACGACCCAGAAATGCTTAAAAGTCTTTCTGATGCGGGCACCTCTATTACGATTGACACTTCAAGATCATGGGTTGACGCATTTGCGACATTTGCCCCACTTGTATTAACGATATTATTTATCATATGGTTATTTCGCGGATTGCGTCGTGGTGGTCCTGGTGGCATTGGTCGCAGTTTAATCAGCCAAAACCCTACCAAGATTGCAACAGGCAAACCCAAAACGACATTTGCAGATGTTGCAGGTATCGATTCGGAAAAACAAGAATTATCTGAAATCGTAGATTTCTTAAAAAACAAAGACAAATACCAATCACTTGGTGCGCGTGTACCGCGTGGTGTGTTGCTATCTGGTCAACCAGGCACTGGCAAAACCTTACTTGCGCGTGCTATTGCCGGCGAAGCAGATGTTCCATTTTTCGCTGCATCTGGTTCTGACTTTTCTGGTATTATTGTTGGGCTTGGTGTTGCCAAGATAAAAGAAATATTTGATATGGCAAAGCGCAATGCGCCATGCATCTTGTTTATTGATGAAATTGATGCGATTGGACAAAAGCGTTCGACCCACTCATACAATGACCAAGACCGCGAACAAACATTAAATCAACTGCTGATTGAAATGGATGGTTTTGCGAACGACACAGGCATCATAGTTATTGGTGCGACCAATCGTGTTGATATGCTAGACGCGGCGTTATTGCGTCCTGGTCGCTTTGATCGTCAGGTTTATATTGATTTACCGGATATGGCTGGTCGTCGTGAAATTCTTGATTTGTATGCCAAACGCGTAAAGATTGCCGACGATGTCAATTTACAAGATATTGCGCGTGGCACAACTGGATTTTCTGGTGCAGACCTTGAAAATCTGTTAAACGAAGCGGCGCTGCACGCTGTCCGAAACAAACGTGATAAAATTACCCCAGACGACATCGAAGAAGCCCGCGACAAAATCACCATGGGACCACGCAAGATTCGCAAAATGCGTCCCGATGACATAAAACTAACCGCCTTTCACGAGGCTGGCCACGCCTTCATCAGTCTAATGTACGAAGACATTGCCGACCCAATTCACAAGGCCACCATTATCCCACGCGGTCGTGCACTTGGTATGGTTCAACACCTGCCAATTGATGACAAGGTTTCAATGACACTGGCCGAAGTTCGTGCAAACTTGTCAATTGCCTTGGCGGGTCGTTGTGCCGAAGAAATATTCTTTGGCCCCGACAAAATAACAACTGGGGCAGAAAGTGATATTGCGATGGCAACACGTTTGGCGCGCTATTCCATCACAACAGCTGGCCTATCCAAGAAAGTGGGTCTGGCGGCGATTAACCAAGTCGGTACATTCGGCACACGTGGTGCGTTAGAAAACGCATCTGAAAAGACCGCTGAAATCGTAGATGCAGAAATCCAAAACTGGCTTACTGCCGCACATGCAGATGCAACCAAACACTTAACCAAGAACAAAAAAACAGTTGAAAAACTGGCAAACGAATTACTCAATCGCGAAACCTTAACTGGCGAAGAAATCCGCGAAATTGTTTTTGGCAACAAAGGGAAAAAAGAAACACCAAAAAAACAAGTCAAAAAAAATGCAGCACCTAAAAAACAATAAGTTTGAAATTTTACAGATGCAACCACGGAACACAAATTCTGTGATTGTATCTGTTGATAATAAATGTGTTATTTTTGACCCTTGGGGACACTTTAATGATTGGCTGACCGTGTTACAAGAACGCAACCTGACCCCAGTGGCAATATATGCAACCCATGGCCACCCAGACCATATATCTGCCGCCCCTGCACTGGCACGCCACTTTGATATTCCTTGGTACCTGCACAGTGGCGATTTCAGATTGGTTGGCTGGGGTAATGGACTGCTGGAATATTTTGGTCTGCCCAGTATCAGTCTGGACGACAACCGCCCAACTACACTAGATATCAAACGCACAGAAATTTTACCAAATTTATTTATGGATATCATCGAAACACCTGGCCACACCCCAGGCGGTGTTGCATACCACTTTCCAGACGAACAGGTAATAATAATCGGCGACACAATATTCCAAGACAACATTGGTCGCTATGATCTGCCTGGTGGAGATGCAAAAATGTTATTTCAATCGATTTCTAATATCTATAATATGAATCTGCCGGCTCAAACTGGTGTTATACATGGTCATGGGATGGATACTAATATCGACTGGCTAGCCCACAACAATCCATATTTCAAATCCTAAATATCTAAAAGATAAAATTATTTTTTATACTTGCACCCCCCAGCACATATTTGATAACATTAAGACTGAACCAAGTGGGAATTTGGTTCGGGGCTGTCGTAAGCCTTATGACTTCCGGTGCAAATATATGTAAACATATATTTATGTGTCGTAATTCCGACAAATGTTTTCCGTATTTGCACTGTATCTTGATTAATCCCTGACGAAATGTCGGGGGGCTGTCCGCTATACAACAGGGCTTGTCCCAAAGGCGGACAGGGTCATTGAAGTCATGATTTACGAACTCCCCGACCGCTATTCCTATAGCGGTTAATTTTTTTAAACCAACAACGGGAGTAATAAAATGAGAAAATATTTATCAACAGGTTTATTTGGCACGATATTGGGACTTGCGGTTGGCGCGCCAGCGAATGCAGCACTGGTGTCGCGCGGATTCTTGGACGAAGCACTGGAAAACTATGCCACCACCACCGCATTGGATTTGAAAGCAAACCAAAGCGATTTAACCACATTATCAGACATAATCGGCACCCCAGCAGAATTAACATATTGGGATATTTTAGCTGGACTTGAAAATGCAAGTAGTATTTTTTTCTTTAATGACCAAGAAAAAACCACCCCTATTCCAACAAATGATATTTCTGAATTTTTAAAATTAAGTTATACTGACCCTGAATTTCCTGGGGTAGCCGGCATAATGGCACGCTTATTTAAGCAACAAAGAGGGGATACATTTTGGCCCATTAGATTGGACGAAATATTTCATGATTACGAGGCTTTATATAATAATTATAGCAACGAAAACGGCTTTTCGTATTTACTTTCTTACGGTGGAAATATGACCAACCTCTCTGGAACCGCCCAAACTGTCTACGGATTACCAAAATTAACTGAAGAAGTTAATAAAATAGGTACATTACCAACTGAATATGCGACTGTTGGGGCGGCGCTAACCGCGATTAAGGGTATCGCCGAAGATGCCAAGGCCGCCGCACTATCTGCAATTCCAGACCCTAAGGCCGAGGGTTCAACTGGTAAATTTGTTCTGACGGTTGATATTGTTGGCGACAATGCAACATATCGCTGGGAAAAAATTGACCGCGAAAGCGAAACCACCACAACCACAAATGAATAATCCCCTTTATTGGGGATTATTTTATATTATCTCAAACGACTTATCCCATCACGAAAATTATTGTATCGCATAACATCCTGCACAAAGCGATTTATCGCATCTTCTTTTGAATTGCGTTCACACAGAAACAATTCGCCCTGTTGCCAATTATCAGCAAAACTTAATAACTTACCTGTATTCGTATCACGCCATAACAAAGTACCAACCAACACATGTCCAGATGCATCATATTTTAAATTCTGCAAACTCTTACCCCAACCAACATAATTTGAATCTGCAACCGGCATAGTAATTATTGCAACCAATTCCATTTGCATATTTTGCATTTTCTCGTCCATAACTCTTTTTATCAGATTCAATGCATAGGTCTTATTTTTCAAACTCGAATCCAGTGGATTTTTCACATTCCATTTTTCATAATCATAATTATAAAAAACTAAGCCTTGATAATTTCCCCCGAATATTTCTTTCATTTTTCTATCGGTCAAAACTTCCTTTTGATTATCAAGACTCTGTATATTTTTTTTCGTTTTCTTATCTTTCACAATGACAACATCCGCGCTATTTAACAAATTGATTGCATTCTTATTATTACCAAACTTATGCAACACAGCCAACAATTGCTTATAATTTTCTTCGGATAATTTATAGACTTTTTTCACATCAGACTCCTATTTTTTTAATAATAAAATCCCATCAAACGATGGGATTTAATATCTTAGACTCTACGAACCTTCTTAGGTCTGCATCCATTGTGTGGAATGCGTGTAGTATCAGTAATGGACTGCACAATCAGACCAGCATTTGCCAATCCACGTACAGCAGATTCACGACCCTGACCAATACCGCGCATTAACACATCAACAGTTTTCATACCCATTTCTGCAACTTTTTTACCCACTGCATCTGCAACAATTGTTGCCGCATATGGTGTGGACTTTTTTGCACCTTTAAAATTATTTGCCCCAGCGGTTGCCCAAGTCAACACAGCACCCGACTGATCTGTGATTGTAATACGTGTATTATTATTAGTCGCAACAACATGTGCAATGCCATGCGATACTTTTTTTACTACTTTCTTTTTAGCTTTTGATACTGCCATTTTATTTTACCTTTTTCGATGTCTACAATTAACTATCGTGTTAATCTCTACCTTATTTGAAAAATTAAGATAATGTTGCAGATATGTGTGTTGGGCGACGGGAGTGTACAAATCGCTACATGACCAAAGCCCAACGCGCATAGATGCACGCATTAGATTAATTTTTATTTACCCTTGGTTGCGGAACCAGCCACTACAACACGCTTACCCTTGCGTGTACGTGCGTTTGTCTGAGTGCGTTGACCACGAACTGGCAAACGATTACGATGACGAATACCGCGATAGGTTTTCAAGTCTTGCAAACGTTTGATATTCATAGTAACTTCACGACGAACATCGCCTTCTACTTTAAAGTTATCTTCGATATAATTAGAAATTTTGATAACATCTTCGTCTGTCAAATCTTTTGCGCGCAAACCGTCTTTTAATTTCAAAGCCGCACAGATTTGTGCCGACTTTGCCGGCCCAATACCGTGAATATACTGCAACGCAATTTCAATGCGTTTTTCCGAAGGAATGTTAACACCTGCTATACGTGCCATTTTTTATTTTCCTTTATATTTATCTTACGAAGTACAGTCCACCCGCACTTCACCCCTTAAACCCAAAGTATAAAATACCCAGGGCTATTTTATTTTGCCAAATAATTCTATATATTTTTCGGCAAAAGTCAAATCTTGTTTTGTTTCCACTTTAACCGCGAAAACGACCCTTTTTCTGTGTCTTTTTAACGACACCGCTATATTGTTTCGCAACCAAGTAAGACTGCACCTGATTTACTGTATCCAGCACAACCCCAGCCACAATCAATACACTCGTTCCGCCAATCGCCAAAGGCATACCAACATGAGTATTCAAAATAATTGGCAAAACACAAACTACAATCAAGTATGCAACCCCAATCGCAGTAGTACGTGAAACAACATTATCTAAATAAGTAATAGTTTGTTCACCTGGACGAACCCCTGGGATATAACCACCTGCATTTTTTAAATTATTACTGGTCTCTTCTGAATTAAAGATAACAGCCGTCTGGAAATATGCAAAGAAAGCAATCAATACAGTGAACATGATTATATAAGACCATGTCCCATATGTAAAGAATCCCATAATCGTCTGAACTGTCAAATTCTCACTCTGAACAAACCGTTGAATAAATGCTGGCAACATCATAATACTAGACGCAAACACAGGCCCCATAACACCAGACATATTAATTTTAATTGGCAAATAAGACGCATTCGTATTCACAACCCCATTAGACATAACCTGACGAGGATATAAAATCTGAATACGACGTTGTGCCTGTTCAAAGAATGCAATTAACGCCACAATTCCGACAACGAATGCAACAACTAATGCAATCATTGCTGGTGAAATTTGCCCAACTGAACCCAATGAAACCAATTGTGCGATACCACCTGGAACCTCTGCAATAATACCGGCAAAAATCAACAGAGAAGCCCCCTGCCCGATACCACGTGCAGTAATTTGTTCCGCCAACCACATAACAAACACCGTTCCACCAACCAAGGCAATTATCGCCGACAATTCAAATGCAAACCCAGGATTTACAACCGCAGGCACACCATTAACAGGTGCCATCATTTCCAAACCACGAACAACGGCCCATCCTTGTACAACCGCCAACAACACAGCCAAATATCTGGTATACTGGTTTATTTTCACACGTCCAGATTCACCTTCTTTGCGCAATTCACCCAATGATTTACTTGTTGCACTCAACAATTGCAAAACGATAGATGCCGAAATATAAGGGAAAATATTCAATGCCAACACAGACATACGCGACAAAGAACCACCACTAAACATATCAAACATCCCCATCATTCCACTATCCCCCTGGAACAAATGCAACACAGCCGATGCATTAACCCCTGGTAATGGAATAAAGGCGCCAATACGATACACAATCAACGCACCCAGCGTGAACAAGATACGTTTTTGTAAATCACTAAGATTACCAAAAAAGTTTTTCAAGAATTTCATGTGAACGAACTTTTCATTAACATCAGGCATCCAGTAAAACTGGACACCTGAATAATTTTATATTAGTTATTTTTAATTGAACCACCTGCTTTAACAATTGCAGCCTCAGCAGTCTTAGACCACTTTGCAGCAACAACATTAATAGCAGAATTAATATCACCAGCCCCTAAAATCTTCAAACCGTCTTTTTTACGATTTACGATTTTCTTAGCCAACAAATATTCAATCGAAATAACTTCTTTTGGATCAATTCTACCAGTTGCAATGAATTTTTCAATTTCACCCAAGTTAATTGTTACATATTCTTTTGCAAATGGATTATTAAAGCCGAATTTTGGGAAACGACGCAAGATTGGCATCTGTCCACCTTGAAATGTTGCCTGTTTACGTGAACCGCTGCGTGCTTTTTGACCTTTATGACCACGACCAGCTGTTTTACCAGCGCCCGAGCCCATACCACGACCAACACGACTTGCGTTTTGACGCGCACCAAAATTATCCATCAAAGCACTTAATTTCATTTTTATTTCCTTTTTGTCCTATAACTACTATGTAGTTTTTTTCGCACGAAAACAAGATGTGCTCTCGTACTCGGTTACTATAATTATTCAGCCACTTCTACCAAGTGAGAAACTTTGGCAACCATACCGCGTACAGATTCAGAATCTGTAACTTCCTTGGTTTTGCCAACGCGTCCCAACCCCAAAGCCTTTACAATCTTCACTTGGGCTTCTGGACGACCGATAGTACTTTTAACTTGTTTTAGAACTATTTTAGCCATAATTCAAACTCCTATTATCTTTTGTCCAGACTATTTATCTTCTGTCGCGACTTCTAATTTTTTACCATCACGACCTGCGATAATTTCTGCAACTGTTTTACCACGACGCGCAGCAACTGTCTTTGGAGAATTCATTTTATTGAACGCCAAGAAAGCAGCACGAATCATATTGTTTGGATTATTAGAACCCTGTGATTTAACAACAACGTCCTGTACACCCAAGCATTCAAATACAGCACGCAATGCACCACCAGCAATAATACCAGTACCTGGAACAGCACTACGTACAACCAACTTACTTGCACCATATTTTGCAGCACTATCATGATGCAAAGTGCGACCTTCTTTCAAAGGAACACGCATCATTTTTGCTTTTGCTGCCTTTGTCGCTTTTTGAACAGCAGATTGAACTTCCAAGGCCTTACCCTTGCCAAATCCAACGCGTCCAGCCTTATCACCGACCACAACCAAGGCCGAGAAAGACATATTACGACCACCTTTTACAGTCTTTGATACACGGTTGATAGAAACCAATTTATCTACCAAGTTATCTGTCTGTAATTTTTTATCATCAAAACGTGCCATTTATATACTCCGTCTTATTCAAATTATATTCTTACGCCACCTGCGCGGATTGCTTCGCACAGTGCCTTAACACGACCATGATAGCGATAACCACCGCGATCAAAATAACAATTGTCAGCAATATTTGCAGCCACTACACGTTCTGCAAATGCCTTGCCAACCAATTCGGCACCGGCAACATTCCAACCCTTGCCTGCAAACGCCTTTTCTTTGGACGAAGCCGCACAGATTGTGTGTCCCTTGGTGTCATCAATCGCCTGGATTTCAATATGACGACCAGAACGGAAAACTGACAAACGAATCTTGCCAGGATTTTTTCTTTTCAACGCACCGCGATTCGCCAAGGTACGTCTTTCTTCCGAATTCAAATGTTTCAACATTTTTCTTTTTCCTTTTTTGGGATTCCCGTAACAGCGGAAATCAAAGTTAATTATTATTTCTTCTTACCTTCTTTACGACGGATTCTTTCACCCTTATAGAAGATACCTTTACCCTTATATGGATCTGGCTTGCGTACCTTATGGATTTTATCCGCAAACTGGCCAACCAAACACTTATCCATGCCCTTGATAACAAATTCAGTTGGTGTTTCACCCATAGTAACCGTCAAACCGGCTGGGATATCCATGATAACATCATGAGAATACCCTGCAACCAGAACCAACTGATTACCCTTCACAGATGCTTTATAACCAACGCCTTTCATGTACATAGGTTTTTCAAAACCTTTTGACACACCTTCAACAGCATTACGAATATTGCGTGCCATTGTACCCCACATTGTACGTGAAGACTTTTCTTCTGCATCTTTTGGATTAATTACGACCTGACCTTCTTCGATAATAACATCAACCAAGCCAGCATTTTTTGTATCCAAAGGCAAAGACAATTCACCTTTTGGGCCTTTTACAACAACGACATCACCCGCAATTGCGACTGTAACACCATCGTGTAACTTAACTGGATATTTTCCTGCACGTGACATAATTCAAACCTCGCTTTATTATATAACCTTGCACAATACTTCGCCACCAACATTCATCAAGCGCGCTTTGTGATCTGTCATAACACCATTTGGTGTAGATACAATCGCAACACCTAAACCATTCAAAACTTTTGGCATTTTTGCACTACTTGAATAAACACGGCGTCCAGGTTTAGAAACAACAGAAATTTCTTGGATTGCACCATTTCCGCCAACATACTTTAATTCAACGATTAAATTTGAACGATGTTCGTCAATTTTTTCGTTACGAAAGTCCGTAATAAAACCTTCTTCTTTCAAGACAGCTAAAACTGCTTGACGCAATTTGCTGTTTGGAACGACGATTGTTTCCTTACCTGCATTCTGTCCATTACGAATACGAGTAATCATATCGCCGATTGGGTGTGATAATGACATCTTTTACTCCTTACAAATCACAGAACAGTAAAGTCCTGCATTGTTACCAACAACTGCATTGTCCACAGTTGCGTTATTTTGTTTATTTTACCAACTAGATTTACGTACACCTGGCAATTTACCTTCACTTGCCATTGTACGAACCTGTTGACGACATAGACCGAACAAACGCGAGAAACCACGTGAACGACCTGTTACACTGCAACGATTACGCAAACGAGTCGGGTTTGCATTACGTGGCAATTTTGCCAACTTTTTCATTGCATCAATTCTTTCTTCTGGTGTTGCACTAACAGACATTTTCGCTTTGATATTTTCGCGTTTTTTTGCATACTGTGCAACCAGCTTTTCACGTCTTTTTTGTTTATTGATTAACGCTAATTTAGCCATCTTTTTTTACCTTTTTTAATTATTTCAAAACCAATGGCAAGCCGATTTTAGTCAGCAATGCACGTGCTTCATCATCTGTTTTTGCCGTTGTTGCAATCACGATATCCATACCGCGAATAGCATCAATTTTATCAACAGAAATTTCTGGGAAAATCAAATGTTCCTTGATTCCAAAAGCATAATTTCCACGTCCATCAAATTTCGATTTAGACAACCCGCGGAAGTCTTTTACTCGTGGCAATGCAACTGTGATTAACTTATCCAAGAAATCATACATTCTTTTACCACGCAAGGTTACTTTTGTACCAATGGCCTGACCTTCACGCAAACGATATGTTGCAATTGATTTCTTTGCGCGTGTTATAACAGCCTTTTGTGCTGCAATCGCTGTCAAATCAGTCGTAGCAGCATCCAATTTCTTTTTATCAGAAACGGCTTCACCAACACCCATATTCAAAACAATCTTTGTCAGTTTTGGCACAGCCAAAGTATTCTTGTAACCGAATTCCTTAATTAATTCTGGTACAATATCTTTTTCATAAATTTCACGCAATCTGCTTTGCATTTCTTTTTTCCTTAATGTTGTGTTCCCGTAACAGCGGGCAACAATTTACTAAACTTATATTTCCGCACCAGATTTTTTTGCAACGCGAACTTTCTTACCATTTTCCAATTTGTATCCAACACGTGTTGCTTTTTTAGTTTTTGGATCAACTATTGCAACATTAGATACATGAATTGGCGCTTCGCGATCAATGATATGACCTGGCTGTTCTTGTGTTGGTTTAACGTGCCATTTACGACGATTAACACCTTCTACGACAACACGTTCTTCTGTTGGGCGTGCTTCCAGTACTTTACCTTTGACGCCTTTATATTTCCCTGAAATAACTACGACTTCATCGCCTTTTTTAATTTTCATTTTATGACCTTCCATCTGTTATTATATTACTTCCGGTGCCAAAGACACAATTTTCTGAACATCGTATTTACGACGAACTTCACGGGCGATTGGCCCAAAGATACGAGTTCCAATTGGTTCAAAGTTGTTTTTATTAATCAAAACAACTGCATTATCATCAAAACGGATAATAGAACCGTCTGGACGTTTAACTGGAAACTTCGTACGAACGATAATTGCACGCTGTACAGTACCTTTTTGAACTTTACCACGTGGAATGGCTTCTTTAATAGCGACAACAATTTTGTCGCCAACAGTTGCATAACGACGATGAGAACCACCCAAAACCTTGATGCACATTGCTTTACGTGCACCACTGTTATCAGCAACTGTCATAACTGTTTCATTTTGAATCATAACTTTAATCCTTTTCCTGCGTTCAAGGCAATCCCTTGCCGCTTTGTTATAGGTTCCGACTGTCGCCTGTTTAATCCCGAACCGACCTCAAAGAACCTGTTGATTACTAGTCAACTACTTCGACTGCATCGTCCTTAGAAACACCAACGCGTCCCTTAACAACCCAAGATTTTGTCTTAGAGATTGGACGATTTTCTTCAATTGCAACGATTTCACCCAATTTATATTCATTGTTTTCATCGTGCGCTTTATATTTCTTATTCTGCTTAACGAACTTTCCATACAGCGGATGACGGAAACGACGTTCCACTTCAACAACGACAGTTTTGTCGTTTGCTGTACTAACAACTGTTCCTTGCAGTATACGTCTTGGCATAACTATTGTCCTTATACTGTTTGCTTAACCAACGGATTTTACAGTATTATTCTAAAAACACCGTAACAAAAACCGCGGATTAAATCCTTGTTTCTACTTTTCTGACCCTGTCTATATTACCTAAAAAATTAGAAATATCAACAAAAATCAGCAATTACATTATTTTTTTGCAGCATTCAACTTTGTTTTAACGCGTGCAATTTTACGACGGGTCTGACGCATAACGTGTGTTTTTGGCATCTGACCAGCAGCATGTTGAAAGCGCTGATTCATTTGTTCTTTTTTCAAATCAACCAACTTGCTTTCCAATGCTTCCATCGTCAATTCGTTTTCCACTTTTTTTTCTGCCATTTTAACTACCTTTTTCTCTTGCAATGTTTAACAATCAAACATCACAATCTAATTAGTTAACTTTACGTTCAACGATTTTTGTTTTGACTGGCAATTTTGCAGCCGCCAAAGCAAAAGCTTCGTATGCAACTTCTGGTTTAACACCGTCTAATTCGAACATGATACGTCCTGGTTTTACACGACATACCCAATATTCAACAGCACCTTTACCTTTACCCATACGAACTTCGGCAGGTTTTTTAGTAACAGGAACATCTGGAAATATACGAATCCACAGTTTACCCATACGTCTCATATGACGAGTGATTGCGCGGCGTGCCGCTTCGATTTGACGTGCAGTTACACGTTCTGGTGACATAGCCTTCAATCCAAAAGAACCGAAAGCTAATTCACTGCCACCTTTCGCAACACCGTGAATACGGCCTTTATGCTGTTTGCGAAATTTTGTTTTCTTTGGCATTAACATAATACAAATCCTTAATTTCTAATAATTTGCTTTAATTATTATTTGTGCTTTCTTTCGCTACTACCGGCATATTCAGTCGGGCGCGCCATTTCAGAAGCCAATTTTTCTTTGTTTACAACATCGCCAGTATAAATCCAAACTTTTACACCGATAACGCCATATGTTGTTTTTGCCTGAATTGACGCATAGTCAATATCCGCACGCAAAGTATGCAATGGGATACGACCTTCGCGGATTTGTTCGCTACGTGCGATTTCAGCACCATTCAAACGACCCGAGCACATAACTTTGATACCTTGTGCCCCTGCCTTTTGAGCATTCTGCACAGCCTTTTTCATTGCGCGTTTAAAAGAAACACGACCTTCGATTTGCTGTGCGATATTTTGCGCAACCAATTGCGCATTCAGGTCTGGACGGCGAACTTCGTAAATATTTACGACAACTTGATCATTTTTGACCAATTTCTTGATATCATTACGCAAAGCTTCGATATCAGCACCGTTCTTACCAATAATCATACCAGGTCTAGAGGTATGAATAGTTACAACAACTTTCTTAGCAAAGCGTTCAATAACAACCTTTGCCAATCCAGCTTTCTTTAACTTTTTTTCAATAAACTTGCGGATTTTATCGTCTTCTGCCAACAAAGCCGCATAGTCTTTCTTACTTGCAATCCAACGTGAATCAGTGATTTTATTGATAAATTCACGCAATGAAATAGGTGATACTTTCTGTCCCATTTTCTTTTTCCTTAATGTTTATAGGGGGCGTTCTTGAAGCCTTTGGCTTTATTCAGGAAAATTCATTCCATACCGCCCCACTACGACTTAATTTATTTTGTTGTTTCTTTTTTTGCTTTTTTCTTAGAAGGCGCAACACCAGATTCCAAAACAATTGTCAAATTTGAAAAAGGTTTCAGAATTGGACGTGCACTACCATGTGGTCCTGGCATAATGCGTTTCATTGTCAATGCTTTGCCACACCAAATTTCTTTGACGAACAAAGTATCAACTGGCAACTTTTTGTTGTGTTCGGCATTTGCGACCGCAGACAACAAAGTTTTCAAAACTTCACCAGCGACACGTTTCTTTGAAAATTTCAAGACATCAACAGCGCGTTCAACTGGCAAATTGCGAACCAAATCGCAAACCAAATTCAACTTCTGATGACTAACGCGAATCATTTTATTAAATGCGCGTACTTGGTTTTCTTTAATTCCATATCTTGCTGTCATAATTTACCACCCTATATTATTTTTTACCTGCTGCGGCTTTCTTATTCGCGGCATGGCCTTTGAAAGTACGTGTTGGTGCAAATTCGCCCAATTTATGTCCAATCATATCTTCTACGATTGACACAGGGATAAACTTATTACCATTATGAACTTCAAAAGTCAAACCAACCATCTGTGGAATAATAGTACTACCACGAGACCAGGTTTTAATTGGTTTACGGTCATTATTTTCATTAGCTTTTGCTACCTTTTTCAAAACAGAAGGATGAACATAAGGACCTTTCCATACTGAACGAGACATCATTTACTCCGTTATTTTATATTATTTCTTTTTCGCCAAATGTCTGCTGCGAATAATCATCTTAGCAGTACGTTTATTGCTACGGGTACGATATCCCTTGGCTGGAATACCTGTACGTGATACCGGTTCGTGGCCCTTAGAATGACCATTACCACCACCCATTGGGTGATCTACTGGGTTCATTGCCATACCGCGAACTGATGGGCGGATACCCAACCAGCGTGCGCGACCAGCCTTACCCAAGTTGACATTGCGTTGATCTGGATTAGAAACGCTACCAACTGTTGCCAAACAATCAGAATGAACCTTACGCAACTCACCACTGTTCATTTTAATCTGTGCATAAACGCCATCTTTACCCATTAACTGTGCATAACAACCAGCACTACGTGCCAATTGACCACCTGCACCTGGTTTCAATTCAACGTTATGAACGATTGTACCGATTGGCATATTTTTCAATGGCATCGCATTACCTGGTTTAATATCAGCATATGATGCTGAAACCACAACATCGCCTGCTTTTAAATCACGCGGTGCCAAGATATAAGAACGCAAACCATCTGCATATTCAATCAAAGCGATAAATGCTGTACGATTTGGATCATATTCCAAGCGAACGACTGTTGCTGGAACATCTAATTTTTTACGTTTAAAGTCAATCAAACGATATTTACGTTTATGACCGCCCCCCTGATGAGGAACAGTTACATGACCAAAATTATTACGTCCACCTTTGGACTTCAAACCAACTGTCAAAGCCTTTTCTGGCGCACCACGATGTAATTCACTGCGATCAACCTGTGTTAAACCACGTGTACCTGGTGTTGTTGGCTTATAATGCTTCAATGCCATTTTTTTTTACCTTTTTTTTACCTTAGCACTAGCATCCAATTAATCTGGTTTCTCTGCCAAGGCTGATTATTATACTATATATTTGCTGACAAATCCAGTTCTGCATCTGCCGGCAAAGATACATACGCTTTTTTTACTGTACGTTGAGTACCAGTACTGCGACCGCGGAAAGTTTTTACCTTACCTTTTGTAACAACGATGTTAACCTTAGATGGTTTAACACCATAGATTGCCTCTACTGCACGTGCTACATCTTCTTTAGTTGCAGAAACCGCAACTTCGAACACAACACCATTGCTTTCAGACAATTTCGCAGCCTTTTCCGAGATTATCGGACGACGTAGTATATCATAAATACCAGCGGTCGCAACGATTTTTTTCTCTGCATTCAAATTTTTTTCTGCCATTTTGCTTACCTTCAATTCTTAAAATTATGCCAATCTTGCTTCAATTGCTTTAACCGCATCTGCTGTCAAAACCAATTTTTCATGATTCAAGATATCCAAAACATTCAAACCAATTGTTGGCAAAACATCAATATTAGCGATATTTGCCGCTGATTTCTTGAAGTTTTCATCTAATTCAGCTGCACCAACAAACAAAGCCGATGCGATTTCCAATTTTTTCAATTGTTTTGCAAACGCATTTGTTTTTGCAGATTCTAATTTTTCTGAATCGATTACAACCAACGAGCCATCTTTCAACTTTGAAGACAAAGCCATTTTCAAGCCCAATGCACGAATTTTCTTTGGCAAGTCGATACTATGATCGCGTACAACTGGTCCATGAACGACACCACCGCCACGCATATGAACATTATATCTTTCACCCTGACGTGCATTACCTGTCTTTTTCTGTTTAAATGCTTTTTTACCACTACCAGCAACATCAGATACAGACTTTACAGCATGTGTACCTGCGCGTTGTTTTGCACGTTGCCATGTAACAACACGATGTAAGATATCTGCGCGTGGTTCTAAGCCAAAGATGCCATCAGTCAGTTCAACAGAACCAACTTTTTTACCTTCAAAATTAATAATATCTAATTGCATTTTAATTACCTCACTATTGCTGTTAACTTATTATTCTGCCACAGCTTCTGTTTCGGTTGCTGTTTCAGTTTCAACTGTTTCTGCAACAACAGACTTTGTTGGAACTGGTAAATCCTTGTGTTCTTTTTTCACAGCATCTGAAACCAGTACAAATGTACCATTTGCCCCAGGAACAGCGCCTTCAACGAAGATTAAGTTTTCAACTTCATCTGTACCGAACACTTTCAAGTTCTGAACAGTTACGGTTTCATTTCCCATCTGTCCAGGCATCTTTTTACCTTTCAATACACGACCTGGCCATTCACGCATACCAGTACTACCAATCGAGCGGTGTGCTTTCAAAACACCGTGGGTTGCTTCCTTACCGCCAAAGTTATGACGTTTCATACCACCCTGATAGCCCTTACCTTTACTTGTTGCTTGCACATCAACGAATTGACCGGCAACAAAATGAGATGCTAATAATTGTGTACCTGTTGGAATAACACAATCATCCGATACACGGAATTCTACAACCTTGCGATATGGCTTAACGCCTGCTTTTTCTGCTGCCACCAATTGTGGTTTTGCAACATGCTTTGCTTTTGCTTCACGCAAACCCAAAATATTTGCTACATACCCATTTTTTTCCTGAGTACGATTTCCAATAACCGCGCAATCACCAACAGCCAAGACTGTTACAGGATGTGCGACACCGCCATCATCATAAAGACGCGTCATTCCAATTTTTGTTGTAATTAATCCGCTACGTTTCATTTTTTTTTGCCTTTTATTTTGTCAGAGGTTGGTTAAATTCCAGAATAAAATCCACCAACACTAACAGTTTACTTTATTAACCTTACAATTTAATTTTTACATCGACACCCGATGCCAAATCCAACTTCATCAAAGCGTCTACTGTCTGAGGGGTTGGATTAACAATATCTACGACCGCTTTATGGTTGCGGATTTCGAATTGTTCGCGTGATTTTTTATCAACGTGTGGTGAACGGTTGACTGTAAATTTTTGAATCAAAGTTGGCAGACGAACTGGGCCGACTACATCAGCACCTGTACGTTTTGCTGTTTTAACAATTTCTTCAACAGATTCCATCAACACGCGATGGTCAAATGCTGTCAACTTGATACGAATTTTAGATGTTGGTACCATTACCGTTTTCCTTATATTTGTCTGGGCGGTAATCACTGACACTTTTAATTCAGTTACACCGCCCACGACTGTTTAATTATTTAATAATCTTTGATACAACACCTGCGCCAACTGTGCGACCGCCTTCACGGATAGCAAAGCGACGACCTTCGTCCATAGCAATAGGTGCAATCAGTTGCACTGTGATACGAACGTTATCACCTGGCAGAACCATTTCTTTGTCTGCTGGCAATGTGATTGTACCAGTTACGTCTGTTGTGCTAAAGAAGAACTGTGGGCGATAGTTTGTAAAGAATGGTGTATGACGACCGCCTTCTTCTTTTGTCAAGATATAAACTTCTGCTTCAAAGTCTGTATGTGGTGTGATAGAACCTGGTTTGCAGATAATCTGACCGCGTTCTACTTCTTCTTTCTTTGTACCACGCAACAACAGACCTACGTTATCACCGGCTTCACCCTGATCCAACAATTTGCGGAACATTTCAACGCCAGTAACTGTTGTTTTCTGTGTTGGGCGCAAACCTACGATTTCGCATTCTTCACCAACTTTGATAACACCAGATTCAACACGACCTGTTACCACTGTACCACGACCTGTGATGCTGAATACGTCTTCGATTGGCATCAAGAATGGTTTATCAACTGGACGTTCTGGCATTGGGATATATTCGTCGCAAGCCTTTAACAAAGCATCAATTGCTTCTTTACCCAAACCGTCGTTTTTACCTTCTACTGCAGAAACAGCTGAACCGCGGATAATTGGTGCATTGTCACCATCAAAATCATTTGCAGACAACAATTCACGGATTTCCATTTCAACCAATTCCAACAATTCAGGATCATTTGCCAAATCACATTTGTTCAAGAAAACAACGATTTTTGGAATACCAACCTGACGTGCCAACAAGATATGTTCGCGTGTCTGTGGCATTGGACCGTCTGTTGCAGCAACAACCAAGATAGCACCGTCCATCTGTGCAGCACCTGTAATCATGTTTTTAACATAGTCAGCGTGCCCTGGGCAGTCAACGTGCGCATAGTGGCGTGTATCTGTTTCATATTCTACGTGAGATGTATTAATTGTAATACCACGTTGTTTTTCTTCTGGTGCGTTATCGATTTGATCAACACCCTTTTGAGCATCTGCACCAACACCATAATAGTGTACAATTGCAGCTGTCAATGTTGTTTTACCATGGTCAACGTGACCGATTGTACCAACATTAACGTGTGGTTTAGTTCTTACATACTTTTCTTTTGCCATAGTTTTCTCCTTAGGCTGTTTGTTAGTTTTTTTTTGTAAACTTCTTATTAATTATTTCGTCAGCTTCTTGATTACTTCGTCAGCAACGTTTGATGGGACTTCGTCATAGTGCGACAATTCCATATATGGATTTGCACGACCCTGTGACAAAGAACGCAAAGTCTTTACGTACCCGAACAGGCTTGCCAATGGTACAAAGGCAGAAATCAATTGATTACCAAATTGAGTTTCAATACCATTAATTTGTCCACGACGACTGTTCAAGTCCCCAATGATGTCACCGACGTATTCTTCCGGTGTGTTAACCGAAAGTTTCATAATCGGTTCCAGCAATTTTGGCGACGCTTTTTTCATTGCTTCGCGGAAGCAAGCGCGTGCCGCAATTTCAAAGCACAATACATTAGAGTCAACTTCATGATACTTACCATCTACCAATGTAGCCTTGAAATCCACAGTTGGATAGCCAATCAGAACACCAGTCTGCTGTGCTATCTTCAAACCTTTTTCTACACCTGGGATATATTCTTTTGGAATTGCCCCACCAACAATCTTGTTTTCGAATTCATAACCCTTACCTGGTTCCAAAGGTTCAAATTCAATCTTAACCTGAGCATATTGACCAGAACCACCAGACTGTTTTTTATGAGTGTATTCTTCTGAAACAGGTTTACGGAATGTTTCACGATATGCGATACGTGGTTCACCCACATTAACATCAACCTTAAATTCACGCAACAATCTGTCAACCAAGATTTCCAAGTGTAATTCACCAACACCAGACAAAATTGTCTGACCTGATTCTTCATCAACAGATACGCGGAACGAAGGATCTTCTTTTGCCAATGCCTGTAAACCCAAAGACATCTTTTCAATATCAGCCTTGGTCTTTGGTTCAACAGCAATGCTCATAACCGGCTCTGGCACGTGAATTGATTCCAACAAGATTGGATTTGCTTCATCGCACAATGTATCCCCTGTAATTGTTTCCTTCATACCAACCAAAGTGATAATATCACCCGCTGACGCTTCTTTGATTTCTTCACGATTATTAGAATGCATCAACAACATACGGCCAACACGTTCGCGTTTACCGCGGTTAGAATTATAGATATAAGAACCTGACAACAATTTACCAGAATAAATACGGATAAACATCAAGTTTCCAACAAATGGGTCATTTGCAACCTTAAACGCCAAAGCACTGAAAGGTTCTTTTGCATCTGGTTTACGTTCATCGGCTGTTTCACCGTCCATTTTTGTACCCTGAATCGCAGGAATATCCAATGGGCTTGGCAAATAGTCAACAATCGCATCTAACAATGGCTGAACACCCTTGTTTCTAAACGCAGTACCACACAAAATTGGATTAAAGTTTTGTGCAATTGTACCCTTGCGAATCAATTTTTTGATTGTTGCTGTATCTGGAATATTACCTTCCATATAGGCTTCCATAATTCCATCGTCCAGTGTAACAACTTCTTCAATTAACTTGTCGTGTAATTCTTGGGCTTTTTCTTTCAAATCATCTGGAATTTCAATTATCTTAGGTTCTTTACCCATATCATCATCCCAAACAATCCCCTTCATTTCCAAAACATCAACAACGCCACGAAAAGCATCTTCCTCGCCAATTGGGAAATTCAAAACCAATGGATTTGCACCCAAACGTTCACGGATCATTTCTACACAGCGGAAGAAATTCGCCCCAGTACGATCCATTTTATTAATAAAGCACATACGCGGAACCGCATAACGGTCAGCCTGACGCCATACAGTTTCTGTCTGTGGTTGTACACCAGACACAGATTCAAATACCGCAACCGCGCCGTCCAACACACGCAATGAACGTTCTACTTCCATTGTAAAGTCCACGTGCCCTGGGGTATCAATCAGGTTAATACGATGATCGCGCCAGAAACATGTTGTCGCGGCAGATGTAATCGTAATACCACGTTCGCGTTCCTGTTCCATCCAGTCCATTGTTGCGCCACCGTCGTGCACTTCACCAATCTTATAAGTCCTTCCGGTATAGAACAAAATACGTTCCGAAGTTGTTGTTTTACCCGCATCAATATGGGCCATAATGCCAATATTGCGGTACATATGTAAAGGTGCGGTTTTTCCGACTGACATATCGTCTTTCCTTTGCTTTTATATTTATTACCAGCGGAAGTGAGCAAACGCTTTGTTCGCTTCTGCCATCTTATGAGTATCAATTTTCTTTTTGAACGCGCCACCTTGACCATTCAAAGCATCACGCAATTCACCGAATATTCTGTCTTTCATGCTACGTTCACCACGTTTACGCGCGAACATAACCAACCAACGCAGCGCCAGTGTTTGTTGACGTGCCGGTCTAACTTCTACTGGCACCTGATAAGTTGCCCCACCAACACGACGACTCTTTACTTCTACAGATGGTTTCAAGGCATCTACAGCCTCCAAGAAAGCGGCCAATTCATCACCATCTTTGGCAATTTTCTTTAACATATCCAAAGCGCCATAAAAAATATCTTCGGCAACTTCTTTTTTACCATCCCACATAACAACATTAATACATTTAGCAACAACCAGATTGTTATACTTTGAATCTGGCAATATTTCACGTTTTGCTGCTGCTTTACGTCTTGACATTACATTTTCCTTTTATCACTTCATCTGCATGCGCAGATTACTCACATACATTACATATGTGTGGTTAACTTAATTATTTCTTTGTTTTGGCACCATACAAAGAACGGCCTTGTTTTCTGCTATCTACACCCTTGGTATCCAAGACACCACGAATGATATGATACTTAACACCAGGCAAGTCCTTTACACGACCACCACGAATCATAACAACACTGTGTTCCTGCAAATTATGACCTTCGCCAGGAATATAAGCAGTTACTTCGCGGCCGTTTGCCAGTTTTACACGGGCAACCTTACGCTGCGCCGAGTTAGGTTTTTTCGGTGTTGTCGTATAAACACGTGTGCAAACACCACGTTTCTGTGGGTTTTCCATCATGTCAGGCGCAGTACTTTTCACTACGACTTTTTTACGAGGTTTCCGAATCAGTTGATTTACTGTTGGCATTCAAAATCTCTTTGTTTTTTTCTACCTATTTTACTCTGCACAAAAGCCGCCTATCAAACTTATTTCAACGACTTAGTCGGATTATAAATTTGTATTTTCAAGCGGTTTTTATGTATCTCGTGCTTTCCTTGTTTACACAGAAAGCGAATATACTATAAACTCCACCCCCCAGATTGTCAAGGAAAAACTAGGAAAAAAATATAATTTTTAGGCTTGAAACTCGCATTTTTCAGGACATTTCCCACTATTATAAAAACGACAAAAAACCAATTTGTCCCCACCCCTTGCTTAGCAAAAAAATAAAGTAGATATGCGAAAAATCCGTTGGCGTAGTGTACAGACGCTACATGAGCCAACCCACCCCTTGCTTAGCGAAAAAAATAAAAGATAATAGTATAGATAAACGGATTGGGGTTGGTGTAGTATACAGACGCTACCCCACCCCTTGCTTAGCGAAAAATAAATTAGAATGGTGTAGATATGCGAAAAATCCGTTGGCGTAGTGTACAAACGCTACATAAGCCAACCACCCCATCCCTTGCTTAGCGAAAAAAATAAAAGATAATAGTATAGATAAACGGATTGGGGTTGGTGTAGTGTACAGACGCTACATGAACCAACCCCAATCCGCTTTAGATATGCTATTAGATTTTATTTTTTAGAAGTCGATGCCAAATTGAACCCCCATCTCAGCCGGACTACTCTGAAACCCATGCACCAAGTCTTTGGAAACATAAAAGCCCAAATATTTCGTTTCATCCAAATTGTAGTTCGCGCCGATTTTAAGTCGCAATTGCTCGCCATTGTAATAGTCATCGAACAAATCAAAATCAAACATCAATTCTGCAACCCAGTTCCAGTTATTGTTGACGATATATTGTCCTTGGATACCGACCGTCATTGCCCAGGCATCAAAAGTATCTTGTGGCAAATCATCATTCAGATAATCCAGTTCAACAACACCGGCAACAGTCCAAGAATCCGTCATACGACCAACGCGCGCCCCCAATGTCCAGTTATAAGCCACCGTTTGCAAATTATGTTTTGTATTATAAATCTGCTGCACATCACCATAGACTTCGGCATGCAATTCATTTTCATGCCACAAATCCCAATCAAAGCCAAATTCTAAATCATTCCAAGCCCATTTACCAAACTGCGGATTATCCGAAGAATCATACGAACCACTGGTCGCCAAGTGAATTGTAAAGGCATCAGAAATACCATAACCAAATTCGTCAGTCATAACAAAATAATCAAATTTAGAATTCATCTGCAACGGTGTTAAAATATTGTAAAATCGCCCCTGCTTTGGCCCATAGAACGGATTGCCATTAATAACATTAGCGGCATTAACCGCACCAGACACCAAAGATAAAACACCAGACAAAACAAATATTTTTTTCATCAAGAAACCCCTTTCCTTCGCAAAATAATAATAAAACATAAGAATAAACAGATAAACAGGAACGAATTCCAACACCATCGCCATACTACAAAAAAAGCACTAGCGGGGAAGAATGCCAGTGCCCTATTCTGTGCAAAAGACACAGAAACTGCTTTTTTAAGTCTTATTGTGATTGCTCTTCATTTGTCAAATCCATCTTGACCCAAGTATAACTAATAGTTTCGCCAACTTTTTTAGCAGTCAACACATATTGCCCATCAGCAGATGTGCTGGGCAGACTTTTTGCATCAATATCCGATTTTATCGCGGTCAGCGCCGCCCCAACTGTCGCATATTCGGTTGGTAGAGTTCCGATTTTGGCAGTGTTGGCATCGGCGGCAGTTTTTGCCGCAGTTGCAGTAGTATTTGCAGTGGTAGCAAGATTGTTTGCATTCTTCGCAAGGTTGAAATTTGGCATTAGGCCTACACCTGGTTCTTTTTGACCATCGCCATCTGTATCATAATATGGAAAGCCAATAAAAATGCCTTCCAATAATCCGTGTACGCCAGTTTCTGCATTGCCGTATATTGCAGTGATTAATTCTGCTAAACTTGTTGGGTATGTATATGGTTGGTTAAGAACAGAGAGAAACATATTTCCTGGAAAAACAGGAAAAACCCCACTTGGCAATGTGCCGATTTTGGCATCGGTTTCACTTATCATACCTGCAAGATTTTTGCCATCTGGTACAGTACCGATACTAAGAAGTCCACTAAATGAATTCGGTACTCCAAATAACGTACTTGTTGCAAACCGTTCAAGCACCCCCATATTTTCTCCAGTACCAAACAAAACATCATATATCCCTGCTAAATCTTTGGGATATTGATAGGAATAGTCTTGCAACATCTCAATTAACGGTGGACCATAACTAACAATTTCCCCACTGGGCAATGTGCCGATATCTTTGGTTAATTCTAATAACCCTTTGTAAGTTTTAATACCATAAATACTTTCCCAATATGAAGACAAAGTTCCGCCGTACATGGTATATTCAGCGATGTCTACAAAACTGGGGAAAACACCCTCGCTATAAAATAGATTTTGAAATGCATCTGACAATGTATAATCTGATGGTATTGTTACAGGGAACGATTTTTCTTTGCCAAACATTTCACTAAGACCAATACCTCCAATATCAATTGTCCCCTCTGGCAATGTGCCGATTTTATTTGATAATGCGGTTAGGTCGGTTTGGTTTGCTTTTAAATCCAGTGCAGTGTTGGTGGCGTAACTGGTCAGGACCTCGTCCAAGAATCCGCGCGATATCAGCGACGCATCCGCTGGCGCGCCGCCTATAACAATCCCCAGAATTGCGCCAAAAAATCCAGTTGTTAAAAATCTTTTCATCCAGGACTCCCTTCTATTTTCTGTTAAAAAAACCGCTATGGGAAACATAGACGGTCGGGGAGTTGCTAAATCATGACTTTAATGACTCTGCCCGCCTTTGGTGTTACGCCACCTGTTTCATAGCGGACAGCCCCCCGACATATCGTCAGGGACATTTAGATACAGTGCAAATACGAAAAATACTGTCGGATTACGACGCCTAAACATATTTGCACCGAAAGTCATGGGCCTAGCACAGCCCCGAACCAGATTCCCATCCGGTTCAACTTGAATTATACCGAAATTAAGAACTTTTGCAATCAGATTTTTTACAAAAAGATAACCGTACAGATAAACGGATTGGGGTTGGTGTAGTGTACAAACGCTACATGAACCACCCCACCCCGTTTTTAGATGAATTATACGCACCACACAAAAAAAATAAATAGAATGATTTAGATAAAAGTGGGACGGGAATCGTAGTGTACTGACGCTACATGAGATTCCCGTCCCGCTTTTAGATGAATTATTATATTTATTTTTTAAAATTCGATGCCAAAGTTCACACCAAATCCCATCCCATCAACAACTTCCCAGTCGCCTGTGGAATGTTCCATTTCACCCATGATGTATGCACCAATGTATTTGGTTTCATCCAGATTATAGTTGGCACCAAACTTACCAGTCCAACGACCCGCATCTTCAAAACGGTCATCCAGCATACCGGTGTATTCAACCCCAGCAATCAAGTTCCATTGTGGGCATAATACCAATTGAGCATCCAATCCTGCACTCAGACTATGTACGCCATCATCACCCCAATTAAATGATTCTGTGTTCAGATAATCAAAGTCAACATGTCCTGCGACTGTCCATCCCGCACCAACATAACCCGCACGCATACCTAATGTCCATGTATACATCGTTGACGCTTCGTCCAAGAATGGCATATGATCGCCCCAGACAGGATTCAAAGAATAAACACCATAAACATCACCCTTCCAGTTGCCCATATCTAACAAGCGATAATTCAAGCCAACTGTGAAATCGTTCCAAGACATATAATCAAAACCATCTGTTTCAGAAAGACTTGTTTTCATAAAGACAGCCAATCTATCTGTGATACCATAACCAAATTCTTCCGCAACTTTCCAGTCCTCGATTGCCTCAGTATGTGATTCAATTGCAAAGTTGCTATAAAAGCGACCTTCGCCAGGGCGATACAACGGATTACCATCAATAATATTTGCCGCATTTGCACCACTAACAGCCAAGACAGTCAATAAAGAAGTTAAAGTTAATTTTTTCATAATATATCCTTTCGTTCAGGTTAATTTGACTAGATTAATGTCTAGTTACTATTATTTTATCAGGCATAAAAACCTATTCGCAAGGACAAAGATTTTTGCATTTTCATCAAAAATATGATATTTTATATATCGCTTTCGATTCGATTTATACAAACAAACATTCATAAAACGCCCTAATTTCTGGGCGCTTATTTAATTTGTTATAATTCGTTATATTTTTTAATAATTATCAAAAATAAACAACTGACGATTTTCTAATTTTTATTTTTAATTTTTTTTATTTTACGCCAGTCATTATGATTTTTTTTATGCGTTTCATAGTCCGTTGCAAACCTGTGTCCACCACGACCATCAGCGACAAAGAACAAATAATTTGTCTCAGCCGGATTCAACACCGCCCCAATTGCCGCCAACCCAACATTTGCAATTGGCGCCGGTGGCAAGCCTTTATTTTTATATGTATTATACGGACTATCAATCTTTAAATGATTACGCAACAAAGGCGCACCCTGCATATCCCCCAGTTTATTTGTCAGCGCATAAACCACCGTTGGATCTGCCTGTAATCGCATACCTTTATTTAATCTGTTCAGATACACACTTGCAACAACTGGCATTTCACGAATCAGCGGTGTTTCCTTTTGCACAATTGATGCCAAAGTAATTACTTCGTTCCAGTTTTTCAGTGGCTTTGGCCACAGATTTGTCTTGGTCCACTTTTCTTCGACAGACTTCATTTTTTTTCGCGCCAATTCCAGCACAGCCAAACGTGGTGTTCCACGCGCAACAGTATAAGTATCTGGGAAAATCTGACCATCTTTCAGATTACAAACCGCCCTGTTATCACCCGCTTTACAATCAACTGCACCTGTTAAACCTTTATCCTGCGACAATTTATTTTTTATTTGTTTTATCGTCAAACCCTCGGGGATTAAGATTGTTGTTTGCGCCACCTTGCCATTTGCCAACATATCTGCGATACGCCAAACACTGGCCCCACGATGAATATCATAATGCCCCGCCTGCACTGTTCCACCCTTGGCACGAATAACCATCTTGAAAGTCTGAACAGAATCAATCAACCCATTTTTTATCAGTCGATTTGCAACCCCTGTAACCGAATCGCCACGCGAAATAGTAAAGACCACAGATCTATCAACAACCGACCGCACACAAAACACATACAACAACAGGCACACCAGCGCAACAATCGGCGCCGACAGCATTTTTATAATCGTACCCTTTGACCAAGGTAATTTACATATTCGCATTATTTACATCACCTAAAACTATCAAAATAAACTAATCAAGCCAATCCCCAATACCGCAGCAACGATTGCAAATATTGTCAACGGCCAAAAATACTTTTTTACAATTTGATTTGCGCGCTCTTGGAACAAGTACAACAGCAATCCCACAATTGCGAATCGACCTGTTCTAAATATTGCAGAAACCAGCAAGAACAGCCACATCGGATAACCAATAAAGCCCAGCCATATCGCCAACAATTTATACGGTATCGGTGTTACTGCGGTCAATACGATAATCAAAATACCATACTTAGTGAACATTGGCTTAATCGCAGTTTCTATTAGTTCTGGATTTGAAAAAGTCTCAATCAACCATATACCAACAGAATCATACAGCCACATACCAATCATATAAGCAATTGCACCCCCAACCAACGACCCCAGCGCAGCCGCCATTGTAATCGGCAAAGCCCGTTTCTTGTTCGCGATAATTGGCGGTGTCATAAAGACTTCTGGCGGGATAAACAAGAATATCGATTCGCATATAGTCAACAAAAAAACAATCCAAGAATACGCCGGCGATTCTGATTTTTTTAATATAAATTCTGAAAATTTCATTCCTACACCTATTAAATTTTACTTGATTGTAATTTAATATTTTATATTTTACAATCATAATAACAATAATAAAGAAAATAAACCAGATGCAAAAGAAACATTTTAATTCTAATCGTGGCGAACGAATCGCCAGCAAAGTTCAAACACTTGTCGCAGAAATTCTGCGCGACAACTATAACGACGACCCTATAATCAGCGGTGTGTCTTTGGTTGGCAGTGTCGCACATGGGGGATTACAATTTGTGCGCCTGTTTTATTATACCCGCAACGATAACATTGACACAGTACAAAGAAAACTAGACGAAATCACACGCACTGTCCGATTCGAATTGGCGTCCCGTATGAATCAAAAATACGTTCCAGACATTAAGTTTGCATATGATGACACACTGGAAAAAGCCGCCCGAATTGATGAATTACTAAATAATTTATAAAGAATAAATCATAAAAAATTCACCTTGCTAATGCGGCAATAGTATACTAGTATAAGTCGCATAACATAGGTGTTTTTAGTATGAAACAATCAAATATCAGAAATTTTTCTATTGTCGCCCATATTGATCATGGCAAATCTACATTATCAGACAGACTTATCGAATATACTGGTGGTCTGCAATCACGTGAAATGAAGGCCCAGGTCCTTGACTCTATGGACATTGAACGCGAACGTGGCATCACAATTAAGGCCCAAACAGTTCGCCTGACCTACAAGGCAAAAAATGGCGAAACATATCAATTAAACCTGATGGACACGCCTGGGCATGTTGATTTTTCATACGAAGTATCACGCTCACTTGCGGCATGTGAAGGTGCACTGGTTCTGGTTGACGCCACCCAAGGGGTTCAGGCGCAAACACTGGCGAACGCATATCTTGCGCTGGATAACGACCTTGAAATGTTGCCTGTGTTAAACAAGATTGATTTACCATCCAGTGATGTTACCGCCACACGTGAACAAATCGCAGACGTTATCGGTCTGGATGCAAACGAAGCACTGGCGGTTTCTGGCAAGACTGGTGATGGTGTTCCAGAATTACTAGAAGAAATCGTTACTAAATTACCGGCACCACATGGGGATGAAAATGCCCCCACACGCGCATTACTGGTTGATTCTTGGTATGATTCATATCTGGGGGTTGTAATACTGGTACGCATTGTTGACGGCGAATTATCACGCGGTCAAAAAATTAAATTTATTGCAACAGGTGCAGAATATACCGTTGACAAGATTGGGTATTTTACACCAAAGATGATTAATACCGACAAATTACACACTGGTGAAATCGGCTTTATTATTACAGGAATGAAAACAATCCACGATTGCAAGGTCGGCGACACAATCACAGATGCCCGTACCCCCGACACACCTGCCCTATCTGGGTTCAAGCCGTCTGTACCGGTTGTATTCTCCTCATTTTTTCCGGTCGAGGCTGACGATTATCCTACATTTCGCGAAAGCGCAGAAAAACTGGCTTTGAACGACGCATCATTTACATTTACAGTTGAAAAATCATCTGCATTGGGCTTTGGCTTGCGTTGCGGTTTCTTAGGATTATTACATATGGAAATTATCAGCGAACGTCTGTCCCGCGAATTTAATCTGAACCTAATAAACACAGTCCCCAGTGTGCTATACAAGATTCACCTGCGCAATGGTGAAGTAATTGACCTTGAAAATCCTGCCGATATGCCAGAGGCTACAAAAATCGCATCTATCGAAGAACCATGGGTACGCGCGACAATTATGATGCCTGATAAATATATGGGTGGCATTATGTCGCTGTGCGCAGAACGACGCGGTATCCAAGAAAACATATCCTATGTTGGCAATCGCGCAGTCTTGGTCTATCAACTACCACTGGCAGAAATTGTATTTGATTTTTACGATCGCGTAAAATCGATTTCATCGGGTTATGCATCATTTGACTATGTTGTATATGGCTATCAGGCATCTGATTTGGTCAAGGTAAACATTCTTGTAAACGAAGAGAACGTCGAACCACTATCATTTATGTGCCACCGTTCTTTTGCTGAAAAACGCGGTCGCCAGATTGTTGAAAAACTAAAAGACCTGATACCGCGTCATCAGTTCAAAATTCCATTACAAGCCGCAATTGGTGGCAAGATAATTGCCCGCGAAACAATTGCTGCGTACCGCAAAGATGTTACTGCTAAATGCTATGGTGGCGACATCACACGCAAACGCAAACTTCTTGAAAAACAAAAAGAAGGAAAAAAACGTATGCGTTCTTTTGGAAATGTAGAAATTCCACAATCTGCATTTATCAACGCATTAAAGGTTTCATAATAAAAAAAGGGGCCACACATGGCACATCAGTTTTATTTTAACCCATATATTCTGGACAATCTACCTGCCCCGTCCAAGGGTTTTGATGTTGTCCAAGACATATCAGAACCCAGACTAAGAATGTACATAACCAGTCGTGGCATCAAAACTTTTTTTGTACGCAAACGCGTTCATGGCAAAGACAAACGAATTTTAATTGGCAACTATCCCACAATCGACATCGAAGATGCCCGCAGTGCTGTCCCTGACATTCTTGAAAATGCAACAAAAAAACCACCAATTCGTCGTAAAAAAATCACATTTTCTGACTTCCTAAAATTATACCTATCAAACAAAGTGCGTCGCAGCGAAGATTCATATACAAAACTAGTCCGCACAATAAACCGCCATTTATCTGGATTGTTCTCTATGCCGATATCATCAATAACAACAAACGATATCGACAACACGATAAAAAAAATTTCCGGCAACGCAATCGCAGGCCGCGTACAAGAATTACTACAAAGCATATTTAACTATGCAATTGAAACAGGATACACCAAAACCAACCCTGTTCTTACACTAGAAAAGATACCACAAAAGCGCCGGATTCGCCCACTGAACAAATCTGGCCTACAACGTCTGATTCACGCAATTGATGCCATCACAGACCCGATATTACGTGCTGCATTTTTTATGCTGATATACGGGTTCGCCCCACGTTCCAAAATATTTTCAATGTCGTGGCAGGATTTAGACTTTAATCACGACTTATGGAACGACCGTCCATTAACAGACAGGGCGATATTATTATTACAAGACCTGCCCCAAGATGGCCAATGGGTATTTCCTGGTCGCGGCGGAATACATTTATCAGACCCACGCACTACATGGCGCCGTATTGCAACCAATGCAGGAATTCCAAATTTAACAATGGATGATGTGCATAAATTTTTAATGCGTCGCGTTGTCTGGGCGTCTGATCGCGAAGATTTCAGGTCAAACCTTAACAACTTACTTGATGATTTGTTATATACAGAATCCGCACTATAACAAGCAACAAATGTTATTATTTGTTATAATTCCTTGACACCAACACGATAAAATGATAGCTTATTGCTTAATGACGGTCATGGTATGGACCAAATAGATTAACAAAAACAAAGGAAAAAAAATGACAACTTTTGAAAAAGTAAAAAAAATCGTAGCAGAAAAATTGGGTGTTCCAGAAGAAAAAGTTACTGAAACAGCCGCATTTGTAAACGACTTGGGCGCAGACTCTTTGGACGTTGTTGAATTTGTTATGGAAGTTGAAAAAGAATTTGACATCACAATTCCAGATGATGCTGCTGCAAAACTTGAAAAAGTTGGCGATGCAGTAAAATACATCGACGAACATAAAAAGAACTAATCGATTTGTATCTTAGAAACGATATAATTCGCTGGCGACAAAATGTCCCAGCGGATTTTTTTACTGTATTTTATACAAAAAAACATATATTATATGTGTACATTAACCTAGTCAAAGGAATATAAAATATGAAAAGAGTCGTTATAACTGGTATGGGAATCGTATCACCAGTTGGCACAGGTATTGAATACGCATGGCAAAATATATTAGCTGGCAAATCCGGTATTCGCAAGATTGATTCATTTGAAGTATCCGACATCGCATCACAAATTGCGGGCATTCCAACACATGGCACAGGTGCTGGGGAATATAATCCAGACAGTGTTATCGAACCACGCGAACAACGCAAGATGGACAAATCAATCATGTACGGTATGGTTGCCGCAGACGAAGCAATTCGCGACGCAGGTTTGATTGATTACACAGGTGATAAAAACCGTATTGGTGTATCAATTGGCAGTGGGATTGGCGGTCTGAACACAATATATGAAAACTGTATTGAATTACATGATGGTGGCCCACGTCGTGTTAGTCCTTTCTTCATCCCAAAGGGAATCATTAATATGACTGCTGGTCATGTATCAATTAAATATGGTTTTGGTGGCCCGAACATATCAACCGTTACAGCCTGCGCGACTGGCGCCCATTCAATTGGCGAAGCCACCCGTCTTATCAAATATGGCGATGCAGACATTATGATTTGCGGCGGCACCGAAGGTGCAGTTGGCCGTATCGGTCTTGCTGGTTTTTCCGCCATGAAGGCACTAAGCACTCGCAATGACGAACCCGAACGCGCATCACGTCCATGGGACAAAAACCGCGATGGATTTATTATGGCCGAAGGTGCAGGTATCCTGGTCCTTGAAGAATACGAACACGCAATTGCACGTGGTGCAAAAATTTATGCTGAGGTTGCAGGCTATGGTATGTCTGGTGATGCATACCACATTACTGCCCCTGCCCCAAATGGTGCGGGCGGGATGCGCGCAATGCAGGCGGCATTAAACGATGCAAAACTTTTACCAGAAAATATTGATTACATCAATGCGCATGGTACATCAACGGGCCTTGGCGATGTTGGCGAATTGGCTGCTGTTCAAACATTATTTGCAGGCAATCCAATATCTATGTCCTCTACAAAGTCAATGACTGGACATTTACTGGGTGCAGCCGGTGCGATTGAGGCTATATTCTGCGCCCTATCAATCCGCGATGGAATTGTTCCACCAACAATAAATCTGGATGACCCAGAAGACGCAGTTGGCGACACAGACCTTGTTCCACACACTGCCAAGAAACGCAAAGTCGATGTCGCGTTAAGCAATTCATTTGGTTTTGGTGGCACAAATGCCAGCCTTGTTCTAAAAAAGGTAAATTAAAAAAATACCCCAAGACGTTTAATCTTGGGGTATTTTTTTTAACTCATTTCACCAATCTAACATCCATTTGTGGAAAAGAGAAACTTATTTTTTTCTTTGGCAATGCCTTATAAATTTCTTCGATTAATTCGATATTAGTGTCATAAACATCACCATAATCTGCCCAATAGCGAACAATAATCTCGACTCCTTTTTCCGCCAAAGAATTAATAAAAACCAGTGGTTCTGGATTTTTCAAGACACGCGTATCCTTGTCTAAAATTCCCAAAACAACCCTGCGCACTAATGCAATATCATCGCCATACGAAACAGTTATTTTTATATCAGACCTGCGATTCTTTGCCTGTGACAAATTAGTAATTTCACCATTTGCCAATGCGCCATTCGGCAAGAAAATAACCTTATTATCAAATGTATGCAATTCAGTTGTAAAAATCATTATCTTCTTTACGGTTCCCGATTTCCCACTTTGCGTTTCAATGGCATCACCGACCTTGAACGGTTTAAAGACCAACAAGACAATTCCACCCGCAAAGTTCTGTAATGTTCCCGACAATGCCATACCTATTGCCAACGAAGCCGCACCTAAAACAGCCACAATAGAGGTCATCTGAACACCAACTGTCGTTAAACAAATAACAACAACAAACACCTTGAATGCAATATTCAAAAAGGATAACAAGAAAGACGACAACGAAGCATCAAACTTTTTGCGTTCCATTAATTTTCGCAATGAACGCATCAATCTGTTTGATAGCCAAATTCCAAAAATTAAAATTGCCACTGCCGCAATCAACTTTAAACCAAACGCGACAGCCTTTTCGCCCAAGGAAGAAAAAATAGCCTCCAAGGAACTAACTTCTATTTCTAATTTTTCAGAAACATTCATAAGAAACATCTCCTATTTTACTGATTTAAAAGCCCCTTTCGGGGCCTATTCTTTACATTGGAATATCTTCACACTTTTCAACTGGCTTTGATTCTGTACACTCTAAATCATTCTTTGAGCCAATACCCAAGAACCCTTTGTGATTTACTGACTTACAATTTTTTGTAATCGTCGACGTACAGAAATGGCATATACGGGTTTCACGATTAAACGTAGACCACATTTCGCGTGTACCGCTACCTAAATTAGTTTTAACCCTATTACGACCTAAACCAGTAAACGAATCTACAATGTCTCCAAATTCGGCAGATCCCCCAGTTGTATCAATTCGCGCATCAGACGTAGTAGATGAACTACCACGCCCCCCAGACGCCAACATTTTTTCATTTATTCCGGCGCCCACCTCATAGCTAATCGCATAGGGAACAGATAAAACCTCACCTGTACCAGATGACAAACCATAAGTTGCACCATTGTTTGTTGGCAACATCTGACACATATACTGCGCAATATCAACTTCGGAATCTCGCATTGCTTCTGCTACTGCCTCATTATACTTTTTGTTATAATTATCCTGTGCCTTGCGTAATGCAGATACAGCAATCTGCATTTTCACCTGATTTAACAAGTTCGGGAAACGCGCAGATGTCTTTGCACCTTTATCACCAGTAATTTGCGATAAATCACGTCCACTGACACAGAATTGAATCTCAGGGTCTTGTTCAATCAATTCAATTGTACGATTAATAGTACCTGCGATATTATTTAATTCCTCTTCAATTGTCGCGATTATGGCATCAGCATCTGGAACATCTGCATTTTTTTCACGAATTTGTGCAATATACTCCTGAACACCAATTTCACCTGGCCCCAAAACATTGACATCATCTGCACCCTCGTCCTTGGTCCGTCCTGACGCATCACCCATTTTAATTGAGCCAAACGAAATCATACCTGTTACACGATATTTCGCACCATCTTTTTGTGTACGCACACTGCCACCACCAATCGTATCATCCGCCGCAAAGCGATTACAATCAGTTGTACTGCCACAAACCTCGGTCATTTTTTTATCAACCAATTCCTGACATTGATCAAGTGCGGCATTATCAATATTTAAGTACAGCCCCATTAACATAGAATCCAAATCATCCATTTTAAAGTCTGGATTATTTGCCTTACACACAACCAAACTATCGATTGGGCAAATATCATGAATATAGTCGTAATCCATACCAATACAATTTTGGAAATTCTCGCCACAACGTGTATCTGCAGTAAAGCAATCCTTTACTTCTTGTGTACATGCATCAACACGCATTGCAGCCAACTTATCTACAACATATCCCCAAATCAAAGGCTCCATACGTTCGCAAGGATCAATTTCAACCTTACAGAAACTACGTGCCATATCAGGTCTTGACAAGCAAGCATCCATAGTATCTACACCCTTGCCTGCAATATCATCTTTACAAGCCGTATGAATACAATTTGAAATCGTTGTTAAACAAGATTGACGGAATTTTGATTCTGCCTGTGATTCTGCCAAGCGAATTGTTGGTGCTGCCTCTTTCAAGAACGCAGGCCAAACCATATCACGCACAGCCATACATTTACCCAAAACATTTTCACAAATCATACGTTTTGAATTCAACACATCCATCGTAGATGCAGTAATATCAAAGGTTTCCACCGATTCAACCTTTGTCCCTGCTGTACTAACAGTTTCATTATTTTGCATATTTTCAGATGCAACAATTGAAACACAATTTTCCCAATTTTCTCCACATGCATCCTGAGTCAACATACATTTTTTAAACTCAATCATACACTGTCCCAAATCAAATTTATTAGACTCTTCAAAACTTTCTTTTAAGGCCTTGCGTACATCTGAATTCGCACTTACCAATGCATTATCGGCTTCCTTCTTTTTCTTTGCAATACTATTTTCAAACGCCTTACAATCAGATGTGATTTGACGAGTATACATTTTTTGAATCAAAGGCAAATCACCTTCACAACTTTCTGGAATTTGCTCTAAACAAAGTTCTTCTGCTGATCTGTACAAAGCATCACCAACTAAATCAGAAAAATCCGTACCATCTTCAAAAACTTCCTCATCTGTTTCTTCATCCCACAAAGACAACAAATCTGCACGCGCTGACTTTTTATCATTTTTTCCAATATTATCAACATCGACCAAATTACCATCTTCGTCATATTCACGTTTCCCAGTAAAGACGATATCAGCCTGTGCCCCCAGCTTAACCTTTTCCACTTCTTCTGATGCTATACGCTCTGCCTCTGCAAATATGGACTGAATTTCCGAGAATTGTTTTTCATATTCGATACTCAAATCACTGCACGCACAACTGCCACCATTTTCATTATCAGAAATACAAAATTGATCCATACAACCATAATACAGGTCATAACATTCCTGGTCATACAATCCCTTGGCCTGTGTTTTAGAACGCACCGAAGTACCACTTTGAATTGCGGACTGCTTAGATGTTTTTTTGACCGCCCCGAATGCATCAGGCACAACCGCAACAATCAAAGACAAAAACAAAATAAAACTTTTTTTCATACTTCTCTCTCCTCCAGCTAACTACATATTGATATCTTCACAAGATTCAATTTGTTGACAGAATTCTTGTTCACCTGCTGCACTTGCGCCCATTATACCTGCACCAACTGCACCAACTATACCACCAATTGCAGTTCCCCAACCAGGACTAACCATTGTTCCGGCTGATGCACCTGCCGACAGGCCCCCAGCGGCCGCCTTTAATGCGGCACTACCTTTGGTTTCGCCACCTTTTTCACAAACCTGCTGCATACGACATACATGACAATTACGCAGACTTGGTTCAAACGAAACACTACGTATATAAGAATAATTTTTATTTTCTGCGTCACTATCTGGTGTCTCAACCTTATAGGTATTATAACAATTTTCCTCTGCCTTCTTCAGGTCTTGTTTTCTAGACAATTCCGCAATTTTCGTTTCTAAATCACGTAACGCTCTATTTTCTGCGCTTATTTCAGCAATAATCTTTGCTGAATTAAATATATTTTGTCCCAGGCTAGCTCTTCCCTCTGGCTTTTCCGCATCCTGACAGGCCGCCACTGTTTTATCCGCCTCAAAATCCTTAAAGAAATCTGCAACCGCTGCCTTAGAATTATCAACAACCGTCATACGCAATTTTTGTAATTCTTCGGTTGTTTCAGGAACCTCAGTCAACGAAGCTACCAAATCATCAGATGGCAAACATGCCATGTCCGTACCACAAACCTTACCCAATTGATCACTAAAATAATTAATACAGCCTTGCATCATTTGATAATCCATCTGCAGGACTGCCGCAGACACAATTATATCAAACTGTGTTTCGTTCTTACAAGACGGGAACATATCTTGTGGACACAAGGCAACAATTTCATCGACTCTTTTACCAACACATTCTGGCGCTGTAAAGTTTTCACCACACTTATCACGCAGACAAGAATCTATATCATTCTGACAAAACTGAGTGCGCAAGAATCCTAATTTATCATTAACACTATCTTTAAATCCTGGGATAATATCATTACACTCATTGATTATTGGACAGACACCCGCTGCAACATTAACATTTGTCAAACAGGCTGGATTTGTCCCTGTTGAACAACCATCTTCTAAACAAAGCTGCACCTGCGCAAAACAAGTCTGACGACGATATTTGTCTGCATATTTCGCTGCATCGACTAATATCGCTTCTGATTCGGCTTCCCAATCCTCCAGCACCATATTTCTGACAGACATACACTGATCCAGAACATTTTCACAGGCATTTGCACGACGTCCCAACAAATCTGCATCCAAACAATTTTCAAAATTTGAACCACAGCCCCCCTTATCTGCAATACACGCACGATATGCTAACAGGCACTCACCACGATTGTACTTATTTGTTGTATCCAGCATTGCCAAACGTGCCTGACGCACTGCCGCCTCTGCGGTACGCTTATTCGCCTGTGCGTTCACCTTTTGTTCTGCCAAATACGAACTAAACGATTTACAATCTGCTGTTATCTGTCGCGTATACAGCATCTCCTCCATTTCTGCCTTTGCGCCACAGGCCTCTAATTCAGCGGCACAAAATTCCGCCGCCATACCATACAACCCATCGCCAATCATATCATCAGCATCTAATTCTTCTTCCTCATCTGTACCGCTATTCAACCATTCAGAAAAACTAAGACCCGATGCCCTTGAACTTTTTTGTGCAGCTTCACTTTCACCAAAGACAAGTCTGGCTTTGGCCCCCAATTGCTCACGCTCAACACCTTCGGTGTACAATTTATCCGCTTCTTCCTGTATTTTTTGTATTTCTTGAATCAAAGACTTCGATTTATTTATATTAGAAGAACACGCACATCTATACCCTTCCGATTCATCTAACAAGCAAAATTCATCCATACATTGACGATATGCCTCACGACAATTACCATTTTTAGGTGTCGATTTTACAACTTCCTCTTCTTCTACAAATTCTTCTTCAACGAATTCGTCTTCTGCGGCAATATCTTCATACTCATCGACAAAATCTTCTTCATATTCCTCAACATCCTCTTCTGCCTTTTGTACACTATTTGTTGATTTCTGGACCGACTTCTTACCAGAAGACGTCTTCAAGTTCTTGACCATCGTTGGCGCCCTTACACCCGCACCACCTGCACGTTGCATCCCCACACGTGCTGCATCACTACGTGCTGCTGCATTTGCAATCAAAGGAAAAATAGCCAATAACAAAGCAAAAGTTTTTAAATTCATATAAACCATCCTACTTTCATTTACGAGTAATTTTATCAAAAAAATCATACATTAGCAAGCAGATAAAAAAAACTTGCAATTATCCCACTGAAACAATAAAATAAGGCTCATATAAAACAGTTTAAGACTAAAAAGGAAAATTTATGGCCAAAGACGATGTAATTGTTTTCACTGGTACAGTTGAAGACAAGTTGCCAAATACAATGTTTCGTGTAAAACTTGAGAACGGACACGAAATATTAGCAACTGTATGTGGTAAAATGCGCAAGGCACACATATGGGTAAATGTTGGCGAACGGGTTCGTGTTGAAATGACACCATACGACCTAAACAAAGGTCGCATAACATTTGTCGAACGCAACCACACACCGATTGAGAACGCAAATTAATTGATTTGCGTTTTTATTTTTTCTTTTCTTGTCTATGTATAAATATTTTGATAAAATACAAAGACAAACAGGAATGAGAAAGATTTTTTTTCTTATCATTGCATTGACTTGCGGGATTGGAATATCCAATGCCGCTGTTCGTGATATAAATTCTCCCAAGCGTCCAACACATAACACATTATCGCGCCAACCGCACGAACCTACGAACAAAACCTCCGCGCGCATCGCAATACCTAAATCTACACAATCACAACCGATTACACGCCCCGCCCCCAACAACACAATCAGACAATCCAGTCGTGGCATTTCAGCGCGTCCACAAACAGCTAATACTATCGTTCCACGCAAACAAACCGCCGCATCAATTATACAAAGAACATCACGTGCCGCCACAACACTAACCACACCCGCGTCCAGCACATTCAATACAGATTACAACGCCTGTCGCGAAGCATATTTTACCTGTATGGACCAATTCTGCAGCAATGCAAATGACACATATCGCAGATGTATATGTTCATCAAAACTATACGAACTTCAATCCAGAGAGCGCGCTCTTACCCAAACATCAGAACAATTGCAAGATTTCAAAACATTTAATATTTACGCAGTTGACAAAACCGCCGCCGAAGCAACAGCTATGGTAACCGCCTCGGCAGGTGAATTTGCCCAAGAAAACATCACCGACAATTCAGAAAGTGCATCGACATTAAATTCCATCAATAAAATACTGTCTAAGCGTCAATCTACACCAACCAGTCCTGCTGATTTTTCATCGAACATAAACATATCATGGAACACATCTGAATTAATTGGCGGGACAAACATATCTGATTTAACAGGCGAAACACTTTACAACACTGTAAACGCCCAATGTCTTGAAATGGTTTCCGACAGTTGTCCAAACCAAACGACCAAACAAATGGTAACTGCCGCTTACAGCATGTATATCGAAAACGATTGTTCGCTATTAATAAGCAATCTTGATTCAAAATTAAAATCTGCCAATTCACAAATCAGACAAACAGAATACGACCTAGATAATGCCAGACTTGAAAACTACAACGCACACAATTCTTCTAGCATCAATGACTGCCTATCTCTAATTCGCCAAGATTTAACTGCCGAAACAGCATGCGGTCCAGATTATATTCATTGTCTTGATTTAACAGGCAAATACCTAAATTATCAAACTGGCGAACCAATATACACAGCCGACTTTTATGAATTTTCCAACGCGACATCATTAGATGGCGACATATTAACAAATAACGCAAATAACCTATTAGTATCACGATTAAACGACAAAAAAATATTCGCTCAAAATAGTCTTAACACATGTCGTGATTTATCACAAGACATATGGGACGAATTTTTAAGGCAAGCCATAACAGAAATACACCAGGAACAACAAAAACGTATTCGCCAAGTAAAGAACGAATGCCTTGCTACTGTTGTTTCTTGCTACGAAGACGAAAACAATCGACTCCTAGAATTCTCAGACCTAGAAGTTCAAAATATAATCGGTATGCGACTAGAATTATCTGAAACAATGTGCCAGGAAAAATTAAACGCATGCAGCAATTTATATGGTGGTGGCTCAAACGGCCTACAAGAACTAGTAACCGCCATGCACAACATTGTTAGCGAACAAATCGCCAACAACTGTCGTGCATCACTTGAAAAATTTGCAAAAACATTATGCAGTCCATACAGCTTTAATGTTGCACACACATATCCACTTGAATGTCGCACCTATGCCCCTGGCAATGAAATTTGTGCAGTTCTGCCAGATTACACAACAGACACCGCAAATTGTTCTGATTACAACGGCAGTCTATACCAAAAATTCGCACAATACGCGCTTGAAACCTGCATCCGCCCATCAGAATCGACCAAAGGGCTAAGTCCATCTGTAATCCAAGACATAAACACAGTAATAGCACAGGTGCGCACACAACTATACAATGTACTAAACGCAGAATGTGAAAAGCATGACGGCCAATGGATTCAATACGACAACAACCCCAAAAAAGAACCAGAAAAGAATATGAAATTCTATTCACAAACACCAGCACACGAAAAATGGGGAATTTGCATTACAAAATAACCATTATTGCTTCAAATGTTTTTTTATGATAGAATTATAAACAACAACTAAACAGGACAGGAAATGAAAAAAATATTTTATCTTATATTAATTATGAACATAATCCCTGCAACCGCCGCCACTATACCATGGTGGCTGCGTCCCACAGTATGCAAAATAAACCCAACCAATTGCTATCCTAATATGACATATGGTTACCTAATAGAAATGGGAAACATAGAGTCATGGGACGACACCAGCAATTGTTGGGGACTAAAACTAATCTGCCCAGAAGCATTAATCACAGATGCTCGCGAACCCGTTGCATTAAAACGCAAAGAAATCGAGCAAGGAAAAAAAATCAAAACAGACTATGACATCAATAACTTATCCAGTAATCGCGATTGTTTTGGAACACGCAAAACATCAAACGATGGTACCAAGGTATCTGTAAATGGTCAACTTGTAAATGTATGGTGTCCAGGAATATTGGACAATCCCGATGAAACACTTGAAAACGGTGAAATTACTTATGGCGCACAACCAACATGCCAATCGCTGGCACGTAATAATTTTGCAGCCGTCGAAAACGGTAATTGCTATGGAAAATACTATGACGCCAATCAATACTACATAGAATGTGGCAACGCATTGTTACCCACGCGTTTAATTGTTCTAAACGGTGCTGACTATAACACACCAACCAATGGCGCACCAACCACAAAAAAAGCGGCCGAAAGATTATTTAACGAAATGTACACAAATTCAAAAACACAAAAATCAAAATATTTTTCAGAATAAAAAAAATAAGTCGCCCATCAGCGACTTATTTTTTATCTTTGTCTTAAAGAACTCATTGTATCATCACTCATTTTTCTCTTTTGCATCAAAGAAGCAACAAAATTCTTAGCCTCTATATCTTTTTCTAAATTTGACTTACGAATTCGCAACACTGGCACACCCCCCATATAGAATTTACTATTATGAAATCTTGGTTTTAAACCATTCTGACGCAATAAATTTCTTGCATCACTCAAAAACATCTCATCAACAAAATAATACCAATATGTTACACCATTTTTTGCAACAATATATTGCATATCCAGCGCCATTTCAACCAACAAATCCGCATCTTTAGATGTCGCATTTCTCTTGTGAACAGGAAGCAATGCAGATGTCAAATCTTTTACATACTCAACAATAACATTCATTATCAATCCTTTTTTTGCCGAAACATAATACATACAAAAATAAAAAAAGCAAACAAAAAACTGCCCTACGGCAGCTTTTTATATACCTAATCTATGTGTTAACTTTAACATAAAAATAGATTCATTTCCAAAATCATCAATATGATTTGGATTAATTCTATACATAAAGCCAAATGCCCCATCTGTAAATTCACCAAATTTATGACGATAAGTCCCTGCAAATCTAACCTCACGCTGTTGTGGTTTTAAATGCAATGTTTCTATATGCGTATCATTAACATCCAACACATACTTTCCATCTTTTTCATTAACAGAATAATCTGCATAAGCATATTTTAAATCCCCATCACTAATCGCCAATGGTTGCGAAACACTAAACTCAAAATTCCCCAGTCTTGTTGCAAACGCAAATGCATTTGATGATATATCAGACAGTCCCAAAACAAAATCCCCCGATGTTTCGGCTGTTGTTCTGGCAAAAGTTGCCTTTACTGTCATATCAAAATCCTTTGCAAACTTATAACCTGCGGTTAAATCAACAAAGGTCGTAGTTCCATTTCCCAAATCTAACAACCCATCTGTAAAGGCCCCTAATAAAGTGTCTGTTTCTGCCATAACCCCAACAGAGGTTTTAAATTCTGCCCTATTCTTCTTCCACGCCACATCAACCAGCCCCCCCTGTGCCAGCCCTAATTTCACAGGCATATATTGCGATGATATAGTTGGATCATTTTCCAATAATTCTTCATCAGTAATCGCCCCAGAAAACAATCGCGTTCCAAAAGTCAAATCACCAAAATCATATTTTACATCTGCACTAATTGCATTTGAAGTCAACCCCAGCACTGGATTAACCAGCGCATCAAATCTAGATAAATCATCAGTAAAATACTTTTGATAAGTTGCTGCAAATTGCCAATTATCTTTGTTATAAGTCAACATTAAATTATCCAAACCATTTAAATAATCAACATATGGTTTTTCTGAAAAAGACATTGCCAAATTTAAATTACCAATTGAAATCATATCGCCAGTTTCCTTTCTGGTATTCAATGCGCCCAGCACATCGCCCATATACAGCCCCCGTTTATCAGTTGCCCCAAACGCAAACTCATTTTCCCAGACACGTGGCAAAGTCAACTGTCCATCAACACTTTCCAGCACATCAAAGAATGGCGCGCGTATACTTGCCCCCCTTAGATTCAACACTGTCGAAGGTCTAAACACAGTATTTACTGCCGACCGCCAATACGCATTTCCTGCGGTTGAAACAATTGAATTTCCATTATAATAATAAATCGTATGTCCTGGTTTCATGGCCCTATCCAGATTAATCAATCCATATCCATAAACACGTGCAAACGCATCTAAATATTCAGATGCACTCAATGCATTATTTGTATCATAATACTCTGGTGGCAAAGAATACATATCTCTCAAATAACTGGCCAATGATTCCTGGGTAAAAGCGGTTCCACCAGAATCTGTTCCCAACAAATAACCATCTGCCGTCAACGCCAACAAGAAAAACACATCCTTGTTTGTCATATAATCAAATGCCGATTTAACAGACGCCACCGCCCCCGCTGCAGATGCAGTCGCCATTTCCGCAGTTGGTCCCGCCGCTGCGAAACACCAAGGGTCAATTCCGCCCTGTCCAACCCCCGCTATGCCACATTGACGCGACGAATACAAAATATCATCATCTTCTTCTAGTGTACCTTGACTATCTCTATAAATTGACAAATACAACTTTCCGAATCTATCTGCCGTACCATTACCATAATCCTCTATTGAATCTGCTGCACTTGTACCTTTTATATGCGAAACCGCAACAACAGTCATAAAGTTATGTTCTAAATTATCCCCATACAATAATGGCGCATAATTTTCAAAGGTCGCATCCTTAACCCTAACAGCTGTTTCAAAATTAAATTCACCAGCTGGCATAACAAGAATTGGCGATTGCCCATTATATGCACTAAACATAGTATTTGCATACCCACCCTGACTTATTGAATCGGAATTATTTCTGTCATACACTAAATTTATTTGATTTGAATACACATCAGTTGCTGTTCCTGTTCCCAAAGAAATTAACACTGGCATATCACCAACAGTTGCATAATTAACATCACGCGAAGGCTCAACAATTGATAAATTTGCAATTACCCCATAATTTGATGCTGCATCACCACGCGCCCTATAAAGCGCCTGAAAATTTTTATAATCTGCGTTCTGCAAAGTTTTTGAAGTGTATAATTCTCCATGACTAACCACAAAGACCAAATCCGCGTTACTGCCCCCCGATTTATTCACATAATAATTTCCATTTGTATCCGAATAAATTGCGATATCAGAAACCCCATCACAGGCATCTGCGGAATCAGACACACACACGCCCCGCAACAGAGAACTGTTTTCTGCAATTGGAATTTTAACACCATTAACTGTGATAAAAGGCATACTTATTGTTGCATCAGTCAATGCCTGCGACACCTCATAAGTTATTCCATCAATTGTAATTTCGTCCCCTGCATCAACAACATTCAACGCCCCATCTGCACCATCCTGAACAGAACCGATTGCCACACCATCAGTTGGTGTATTTACACTAATCCACTCCTGTCCTGCCCCAGTTCTATATATCCCCAACTGACCATATGGAACAAAGCCAAAGAAATCCGCATACGACCGTCCATCTACGGCCCATCCTGCAATAATTTTTCCCAACGCACTATCATAATAACTTGCATACGGATTCATTGCGGTTCCTGCGCCTGATAAATCAAAGCCTGTTTTTTCATTCCCCAACACACCATTAACAGGATTGTTATAGTTCAAATATTTATCCAATGTGAAAATTTCTGCATTTGCTGCTGTACCTAGCGCGTATGTAATTCCATCTGCGCGCGTTGCCGACCCCGTTGGATTAAGGCCATTATCCGTAATGATTCTAACAGGCACTGGCAAGCCACCACCCGAATCGTTTCCCATTTTTATTGGATTTGTTGTATCTGCACGAAAAATTTTCTGTCCCATATATTCATTAGCAAACGCGGAATACCCATGCATCATCAGCAAATAATTCTGCACAGGCAAGTATATACCATCATCCACAAAAGTATTTTGATTTTCTGCCAACCCATCTACACCAGGCCTAAAGAAATTAAAATCCAATCCCTTAACCCCACCTGCTGACGGGTTCCACAGGGCAAAATTATTTATAAAAACATCGCTATTTGGATTTACATTTCCTTCACTATCCAGATAAGCCGGGCTATATGGCACAGAAAACAGTGCCGTCGCCCCTGAATTTCCACCGCCATTATCACCACCACCTTGATTAGGTCTATCGCCACCAATTCCGCCACCATTTGAATTGTTATTACCAGGATCAAAGACATCAGTTAACAAAAACAATCCACCTGCAACAACGGCGGCACCCGCCGCCGCCAAAGTTAAAGATTGCGCGGACGACAGTCCACTAAACAAGCCACCTGTATTCCTTGGTTTATTTCTATTATTATACCGTTTAATTTGCACATCACATTTTGACGCATCTGCCCCATACATCTGCAAGATTTGCGCTGCCCTAATATCATTATTCATCAACGCAGTACAAACAATAGACAGTCCCGTTGAATCCACAAAATTTACATTTGCCCCATTATTAACCAGCACCTGCACCTGCTGTATATCCGCACTTTTCGCAGCCGCCAACAATTGCGCAGCCATCGTAAAATCATCAACAACCGCCCGCGCACCAAACGGAACCAAGAACACAAAAAGCAATAAAAATCTAAGCAATTTCATTTATACTCTCTCTATATAAACAAATCTTATCACAGCGGGCCTTTATATGTCCAGACAAAAAAAAACAAGCCCAAACATTTATTCGGGCCTGTTTAACACATCTGCGACAAGAAAATTATCGCGTATTTACAACAACTGTTCTCCAACCAAAAGTACAAACAATGGAATCATTTTGTGGTGCGATGCTATCTCTGACCACAGGCTGATTAACACGCGCCACAACACTATCAGAAACGACCCTAACATCACTGGTTCCAAATATTTGAATATTATTTCCGTTCCCAACAATAACATTTCCACTATTTACAGCATTATTTTCTAACACAACCGATGCATTATCTACACCTGTTAGAATAATATTTCCTGAATTTTCAGAACCATTTACCCGAACTCTTGCAGTGGTATTTGAACAAGTATCAACTGGTCTTTCGGCACGCACCACAGTTCTATTATTTGTCCCATTAGATCTTCTTGCATTATTAGTCGCAGCCGCCTGATTGCGTTTGCAATCATCCAATTCCGCCTTTACAGTTTTCAAAGCCTTATCTTTTTTCTTCAAAGACTTATTTAACCCCTTGATAGAATCATTTAATTCGACAATAGAATCTTGATATATTACGATGTCCTTTTTCAATTGACGAATTGTATCAGATTTCTTAACACCGACATTTTTCAAAGTATCCTGAACTTTAAACAAACTATCCATTTTTGCAATAGCCTGATTTAACTTATCAGTTGCCAGATTTGCAGCATCACTTGCAGAATCCCTTGTTGCTTCTGCATCCTCAAGACGATTACACTTGGACACACCGAACATAATCAGCCCTGCCACAACAAATGTTGCAGGCACATGAATAAACAACCATTTTTTATCAAAACCAGCCATAAAAAACTCCTTTAAAATTATACTCGCACAGTATAATAGACAAATTATATCGTTTTGTCAATTCTTTTTTTAAAAAATACAATTGCTTACAAGCCCATAATTTGTTATAATCAAACAAAAAACAGAGAGAATATGAATTTACGAACATTAATTTTAATACCTGCAATCTTAATTGCCCATGACACGTACGCAGCCACAAAGTGTTCACGTGCGAATTTAACGCGTTGCTTGGATTCTGTATGCGCCATAAACATATCATCTAATCCTGCGGCGCGTTGTCAATATTGCGGCACATCAAACGCAGGCACCCCACCCAACAGCAAAATGCGCAGTATTTCCGCTGGTGCATCTGCGAAATACAATATTTCTGAAAAAGATTTAAAAAAAGCACCAACCGACCCTGGCAAACGCTACACCTGGGCAACCCAGCAATGCATTAAAAAGGTCGCTGGTTGTACCGCTGACGATGTAACAGATGCATACGATTCACTTATCGAGCAATCGTGCAAAGCCGCTGGTGTATCTGCTCAACTTACAAAAACAATCAAGTCCAGCAGTAAAAAGAAATCAGAAGCATCATGTAAATCCGCGATTCAATCATGTATGGTTAATAATTCTAAATGTATGGCAGACTATCGCAACTGCAAAAACGATTCGGATTTTGACAAAATCTTTTCCGCATGCAGTGTCGATGCCGACGGTTGCGATGACTATGTATCATCTATTCGTGCGAAATTAATAAATGATCGCGACAACGCAATTAAGAACACAGATGCCGCGCTAACACAACTTATCGAATCGTATCAAAAGACACGCGACAAAAAACTAATCAGCGCCAAAACAAACTGTGCCAATGGCACAACCAAGGACAATTGTATAAGCACAATTTGTGCACGCAATATGCCAAACAAATGCGACGGTGAATTTGGCTCTGTCGAACGTGCTGCTGCAAATGCATTATGCAAATTCTATGACACAGCGTGCGCAACTGTTGATTAACAAGGGAAACCATAAAAGATGAAAAATATAAAAGAATTTTTTACCCCAAGACTAAATTATAATTTCGTTTTTTTGTGTTTTACACTGTGTGCGTGTTGCACTGTATTTTTGAACACCCCCGCCTCAGCCGAACCGATTGAGGACAAAACATCACAATTTGATGATATTTTTTCTGAAAGCATCTCAGAAAATTCAACTGCCGATACATCATTGGCTGACAAGATTCGCGCCCAACGCGCTGCCTTGGATGCTGCTGACGCAATAAACAATGCCAAAGACCAGGCCCAACGTGCATTATCCGGGGGTGCGAACGCATGCGATTCGGGCCTGCGCACATGTATGAAAAAGAAATGCGGTGATGACTTTTCAAAATGCGCCGGTGATGGCGACACTATCTGGGGGGACAAGATGGATTCATGCCGTCGCGACCTGCCCTGCACTGGTCATGAATATCAATTATTATCTGCTGAAATCAAGGCTGACCGCGATATAAACGCACAATTATCACTATACAATTCAATTGTTGATTGTGGAAACCAATACAACGATTGCATTGTTACACAGTGTGGCACAACATTTACAAAATGTCTTGGCAAATCCGCTGGGGACAAGGCAATATCTGCATGTGCCAAGATTGCAAAATCCTGCACTGAACAAGACAGTGGCCTGTCTGCCCGCGCGATGGAGGCATTTGGAAATCTTCGTGGGAACGCAGAAATTATGGTCAAACGCGACGAAGAACGCCTATACGAATTACGTGACAAGATGTCTGAAACCTGCAATCGTCTGGGCGCTGCATTTGACGAACGCACATTGGATTGTGTCTATACTGTAAACTTTTATGCAGGCGAAGACGGCACACTATACGCATCCAAGAAACGCTATGCTGGTTCAACATTTGATTGCACGCCAAACTGGTTTGGCATCGATGTTACAACATTTATGGAGAATGCAATGCGCCTGACCCGCGAACAAACATCTGCATCATCTGCGATGTTGGGTTCTGGCTTAGGTATGGCGGCTGGTGCAATCACATCTGGTGCGATTGACCGCGCAACCGACACTCACAAGGCAAAGAAAGCATTGAAAAAAGAAGAAAAGAAATTGAAAAAATTAAACAAAGCAGAATGCGCAGCCGAAGGTGGCAAATGGAAAAAAGACGGATGTGTTGACAATAATGGCAAAACATTTTTTGGAAAACTATTTAGCAAAAACGACCAAGAAGAAGACGACACAGAACAATAAAAATTACAATAGTAACGTCGTGCAAACAGAAAAAACAAATAGTGTAAACAAATGAACAAACTATTAACAAGAATATTTTTTATCATCCTTATCACACCTGCATTGTCCTATGCTGCAATTCCAAACAACATTATGAATGGTATGGCTGGTGCGCTCTACACCACCCAATCAGAACATGCCACAAACACCGACGAATATGACGAACTAAAAAAAACAGTAACAGAATGCGTTAACAAGACAAAGCAGAAAAACAAATCAGCACCTGAAAATTATATAACCAATCGCGCAAACGAACTTAAAAAGAATGCACTTACACGCAATATCAATTATTCCACTCATGTTAATTTTAGCACCAACGACAAACGACCAAAGAATTTTACATGTAATATCACCGCAAAGGTCGGCGATTTTTTAAAAGACAAACCCCAGGTACAAAAAATAGCACCAACCACTTTCAACGACATACCAACCGAAACCGCAAAACAAAAATGTTATGAAACAATTGCAAGAATGGTTGCATCAGATGACTGGTATGTCAAAGAATGCCTTACTAACAAAATAAAAAAAGACTATGGCATCCAGGACGTTGACGACTATTACAAAAAAATGTACTCTCCATTCCCAAGTGCAAAAAAAAGCGACAATACAAAAGTTGCATCCGCGCAAAATATTGAACCAGAACATATTGACGCCCCTATCTACAATGATGCAAATCAATCTACTGTGGCAAATTTTGCGTCCGCTCCTTCTATGGTATCAACGGACACAAACACACAACAACAATACAAAGAACAATTTGAAGAACCAAACAATCAAGCAATTGATTTATGTGAAAAATCTGGTGGCGACTGGGAACAAAACACATGCAATTGTGAAAAATATGGCATGGAATACAATAAACAAAAACTTCGTTGCACACACCCCGAAATACCATCTGAAAAACGTTCTGCACCACAATTAAAATCAGACTACATCGCACCACAAAAAAAAGAAGTTAAAAAAATCAAAAAAACGTATGACGCAACCACATTAATTACGGTATCTGTCGTCGACCATTATGATTCCAACAAAAAAATCAAAGGCATAACAGTATGTTATACAAATGACGGTTCATGCAAAACCACAGAAAGAAATGGCATCATAACTTTCACACAGCATCACCACAAAAACGAATCTATTACCCCACAAATAACCGTTAAAGGTTCAGATGAATACGAATGTAATACCCCAACCCCAATTGACACCACAGATAAATCTGTTGAACTTCCTGATGAATTAGTTGAACTTCCTGATGAATTATATGAATTACAACACAAAACCAAACCAACTGCCAACCAGTCAACCAACCAGCACCAATTTATTATAAAATGTAAAAAAATAGAAAAACAAAAAAGCAAAAAAGAAAAAAATCAAACAAAACAAGATCAAGAAGTAACAATAACTATCGTAAATTATTATAACAAGTCTGAAAAAATTCAGGGTGTAAAAATCTGTACAGATACAGACAAAAAAGATTGCAAAAAAACGAACAAAAACGGCACCATAACTATTAAATCTGGTGAACAGATATCTATTGATTCTGATTATGAATGCACCCCCCAAATTGCAAATGTAAAAAATAATGAAACAATTAAATGTAAACAAAAATGCACAGATAAAGACTTACAAAAAATGAATGAAAATCTAAAACAACAAAATCAAGTCCAATCATGTTATATAAAAAACAAAACAGAATATGACATCACAAAATGTGCCTATATCGATTCCAAACCACATAACAATTCTTGTAAATTATATCGAAACAAAATAACAATTGCCGGTAACGATATTGATATATAAAATGTACAAATATCTCTTAGCAAAACAACATCTAACTTTACACCCGCAGAAAAAATTTCTGTAAACGGCTCAATTATAACTATCGAAGATATAAAATTAGATGAAACAAAATACATTTCTGCAAAACACAAAAAAAATACAGTTGCATGCGAATTTAAACTGCCCAACAACACAAAATGCAACTTTAACGACGATGGTGTTGAAGAAGAAATAGAAGTTGACCTAACCTCCACTAACTGTTCAACTTCGGGAGGTAACTGGAACGGGACAGAATGCGAATGCAATAGAACGAAAAAATTAGAACAAAGCAAAGATAAAAAAACATGCCTATGTGAAAACAGCAATGAAACATATAATAAAAAAATCGATAAATGCGAAGATCCCAAAGCAGAAGAAATGTGCAAAACATCTGGTGGCGATTGGAATGGCAAAAAATGTAACTGCGACGAAAATAAGGATCTAACCAGAAACAAAGACACAGGCATTTGCGAATGCATCAACACAACATATAAATACAACACAAAATCAAAAAAATGCACAAAAACTGCACAAGACATCGCCATAGAAAATGAATTCGAGCGTCAGAACAGAATCAACAGATTACGCGATGCGTGCAAAAACTCTGGTGGCAGCTACGACCCAATCAGTAAAGATATAGCTGATTCATACATTTGTAATTGTAAAAAGGATCAAACACTCAATACGCAATCTGGATTATGTGAATGCACAGAATCTGGATATATATACAGCGCAACAGAGGAAAAATGCATAGAAAAAAAAATAACTATAGATGAATACAAACAAATTGAATCAGAAATCAACGACGCTGTCGCAGACACAGCCAGCAAAATAAAAACACTATGTCCAGACGACAAAACTGACGCACCGTGTGACAAAAAAGATGACCTAATTCAAACAATCGAAGAATTAGCCAAAGATACGCTAAAGAAATTAAAAGATCTTGGAAAAGAACAGTATAACTGATATAATAAAAAGAAATAAAAAAAACTGACCAAAGAAACAATAGACGAAATAAACAACTACTCAAAGAAGAAGAAAATAAAAACGCTGCAGTAAACAAAGCGAAACAATAAATGCTATCAACGAAGCACAGGATAAGGCACTTAAAGAATTAAACGAACAACAATGAAACACAGATACAAATTTTTATTATTTTTCTTACTTTTCCCGATTGTGGCAAATGCCGACGACATATCGTCAATTTCAGAAGGGTTTAAGAGCAGTCTTTCCGATATTCTAGGACAATACGGATTCACTGAAATCGCTAGCGGGGTCAACGTCTCAGCCCAAAATGATTCATCAGCTTCAGGCACCTCTATTAGCCAAGCTGGTGCTGAAGATGCTGCTGCTGCTGATGATGATGAAGATACAACGGACAAAAGCAAAATAAAGGAAGCGCAAGAGAAAAAGGTTGCCGAACTGCAAGAAAACTATGACAATATGAAAGAAATTGAAAATTCTTTCGAAAATCGTATGTTGGGCGCAACGGGTATGGCAACAATGGGTATCGGCGGTATGCAATTGGCAACTGCAATGACCGAAGACCGCGCAG
>JAFXFG010000041.1 GCA_017520675.1 Alphaproteobacteria bacterium | reverse complement strand
TATTTCATATTGGCAACCGCCATTATATTATTTGTCTTAATCGGTACGCTGATATCCCATTTCTGTGCAATTAATTTATGTACATAGTCCACATTTACAACCTGCGCCGCGTGTGCACAGAAAACCGCGAAACATCCAATCAAAGCAAATAATATTTTTCGCATATCTGTCCCCCTAATTATTCCGCCGTTGGCAGGGTTGGTGTTGGTGCGTTAAGTGTACCAGTTACAGTATAAGTTCCCGCCATTGTCTGATTCGCGGTGGCGCTGGTATCAACCTTAGATGATACAGCGGTTGCGATTTGTGATGCGATTTGTTGCTGGACATATTCGGTTGATGGAATGTTCGCCATTGCCGATATTGGCGCGCAGATTAAGAAAGCTGTTAATAGTTTTTTATGCATTGCATTCCTCCTGAGTTTTGCAATTAAAAAACCACCGATTTTTTCAAGTGGTCAGGAGGTTAACGACAATTGATGGAATTGTGCTGCTTATTCAATATATTCGCAAGCCCTCCTGACCGAGGTCAGGAGTTTTATTGTCGAATAAATCAGCACACCGCACCAAGAAGTGCGTAATTAGTTTATTCGTACACCATCAACGGGTCGTTACACCCCAATATGACAAAATCATCATATCGCTTTATAGTTTATATCTTTTTTAAATTTTAAGCAATAAAAAAACACCAAATTTGGTGTTTTTTTGTTTATATCGGCAGGACTATGCGAACGCAAAGACCACCAAGTTCACTGTCTTCTAGGAATAATTGTCCGCCATGATTTTCAATCGCTGTCTTTGCAATTGACAGGCCAAGACCTGTGCCACCGGTTTGAGTGCCACGCGATTCGTCAAGGCGAATAAATGGGCGCAAGGCATCGGATTTTTTGTCGTCTGGAATCCCAATCCCGTCGTCTTCGATTGTGATTTCAATGGAATCTTTGTTGTCGGTTTCGGTTATCTTTATCGTGCGATTTGCATAGCGGGCCGCGTTCTCGATTATGTTGCCAAAGGCGCGCGCTAATGCCATAGGACGGGCATAAAATTGCGTCGGGATATCTGGAAACTTGGTTATTATTTTCTTGCTCGGGGCCGCATCGCGCGCAAGGCGCAATAACATTGGGGGCAGTTCTGTTGCCTGCTCTATCTCTGGGGCTTCGCCACGCGCAAATGATAGATAGCCATTAATCATTTCGGTCATTCGGTCAATGTCTTGAATCAGATTTTCGTTCGTTGCAGTGTTCGTTTCAAGCGCAAGCCGCATACGCGTCAATGGGGATTTTAAATCATGACTGACTGCGTTTAACATATCTGTGCGTGTGCGGTTGTATCGGTCAAGACGCTCTTTCATCTTTATCATTGATGTGGCGGCTTCGCGGATTTCTTTGGAACCCGTTGGTTCAAACCCAGGGGCATCAAGTCCGCGACCAAAACGATTCGCTGCGCGCGCAATACGACGAATACTGCGTGTGTGCATTATTATAAATGGCGATATTAATATCGATACAATTAGTATAGAACCAATTAGCCATATAATAAAGACTTCGGTACTGGTTGAATATATTCTGTAAAGCGATGTGCCAAATGTGGCAATTCGATTGTCTTTGGTCGGTACATCTATGAATGCCAGTCGTTTGCCCTTGTCGATATATAACTGTGCGGGACGCGATAGACGAAGTGATAATTCAGATGCAAGTTTGCCAGCCTCGCGCGAGGAATTGTCGCTTTTCGTTGGACGATTTAGTTTGTCGTTAATACTGACGTTAATCCCAATGTCGCGCGCCATACGCTCGGTCGTTGCAATATCGCCATCGTCAATGAAATTCATCATCGTGGTTATTTCGCCAGCCAAAGTCCGTGCCAATGTGTCGTGTACACGCGACCAGTGATTGCCAAAAAAGACATTGGCAATAATTACTTGGGCAATTATTAATGGTATTAATATCATTAATATTGTGCGGGCGGAAAAACTGCGTGGTATTAATCTCATATCGTGTCTTTTGGTTGCTGGGTGCGGGTTAATAATTTATAGCCCTGCCCCCGTATTGTTATTATGTCTAGTGCAGATGATACTAAATTTATTTTCATACGCAAGCGTTTTGCAACCATAGGCGATGCAGGGGCAATGTTCCCCAGTGGGCTGGTAAGGTGCAATAAAAGTTGCTTTTCTGCCTTGGATAAAGTTAGTAATACTTTTTCGTTGGCTTGGTTTAGTATGAAAAATTCGTTGTCGGAAAAACTTAATTCTGGGGGCAGTTTTGTCGTGTTGCCGGAATTGCGTTGTAATATATTGTTTAACCGTAACACAAGTTCGCGAAATTGAAATGGCTTTGATAAATAATCGCTGGCACCACAGGATAGACCTGCAATTGTATTCTCGGCCCCGCCCATGGCAGTTAACATTATAACGGGAGTTTGGTTGCCTTGGGTACGCAATTTTTGTAAAAAGGTCAGTCCATCTGTGCCGGTCATCATTCTGTCCAGAATAATAGCATCAACAGATAGACGCGATAAAACTTTGTCAGCGTTTTCGGCAGATTGTGAAGATATTACATTAAAACCTTCGTTGCGCAAACCGTTGCTGAGTGTTTTGCGCAGGATGTCATCATCGTCAACAACTAGTATCGTTTTGTTCATTGATTTAGTGGTTCTACTGCATATTCGCCAGGTTGTATGGTGCGCATTGCATTGTTGGCACCAGCCATATCTTCGTCATATGTGGCAGCACGAAACTGCATATTGTTTGTCGCAAATTCTGTCTTGAACAAGGCATAGCCTGTGCCACCGCCAGTCGTTGGACCCTGCATACCAAGAGAATAATAACCACCCAATATGCCATAGTCTAAATCAATGTAATCTAGACTGATGATTAATGATATGCTGCTGATGCCATCGCTGGTCATATTGCAAGAAAATTCGCGATTGGATAAAACGGCTTCGGAATTAATGGGAACCATCAAATCCATAACTGTCGGTTCGCATATGCGATTTATACCGTTTACCAGAAAATCATAGGTCATACCAACAGTTGCCTTGGATAGACCAGTCGAAAGGTTGACTTGTGAAATTGTGGCCTTGGGGATTTTAACCATCGCGTTGGCAATGCCACTGCGTACAGGAAATGATATGCCAGATTGCAGACAATCACGCGAAAATGGATCGGCTTCGCAAATGTACACGCGTGAATGAGCGTTCATCATAAACATATTTGCCAGACTGTTAAATAAAAATGAACGAGTAATCTTGTCGTTTAAATGTGTGCAACCAAAATTACGGCAAATTACCATCGGTTTGTTCGCAAACATTACACCTGGATGCTCGTAAGATTCAAAATCGCGGGCGGCAATTATGTTGTCGTCATAATCAAGGCTGTCCGCGCGTTCCATAAACTCAGATTCCGGAATGAAATTCGGGTCATCGGGGTATGCGTAATAAGATTGAACAGGTGTTTCTGTGTAAATAGTTTGATATTCTTGATACATATAATCGTTCGCGTGGGCGCAAATAGCCCAGAAAATCCCGAAAAATGTACTAAAAATGTGTTTATGCATAATTTTGCCTTTGGTTCTCTCTGATGGAATCTTAGAACATTTTTGTTATTTGTGTCAAAATAAAAATTTTTATTGAAATTTGTTTGCGCTTTGTTCTATTTTAAAGACAGATAATAAAAGAAAGGACAAAGGTATGGTCGATATCATTATTTCAGGTGAATCTGGTAAGTTGCATGCGGTTTATCATAAGTCTGCGCAAGAGGCAGCACCGTTGGCAGTGGTGCTGTCTGGCAATCCTAGACAAAAGTATCATATGAATGATAGGGTTTCTTATGCGATGTTTCGTGCGTTTATGGATATTGGTTTTTCTGTTATTCGCTTTAATTATCGCGGGGTTGATGATTCTGATGGTGTAATTGGAACGACTTCTGAAAATATGCTGGATATCGCAACCGTTATTGATTGGATTCAAAATAATAATGAAGATAGCGATAAAATATGGTTGGCAGGACATCAGTTGGGTGCTTGGTATGTCTTGCAGGCAATGATGCGCAGACCAGAAGTGTCGGGATTTGCATTGGTGTCGCCGGATTCGCAACTGTCTGATTTTGCGTTCTTGTCGCCCAGACCAAATCGTGGGTTGTTGTTGCAGGGCGCAATGGAATCTGATGAGGCGCGTGCGTTTGGTGCGCATTTGACACAGGTCTTGAAAAAACAGGCGCAGATTGATTTGGAAACTATTCGTGTCAAGGGCGCTGATGCATTGTATAGTCAACCTGCGGACTTGCGTCAGATGTATAATGATTTAAAGGCGTATGTTGGACGTGAAAATGCAGAAGATAAGTTGTTGTAAAAATGCAAAATAAAGAAAGATTCTTGGATGCGAATATCCCTGATGAATTGGCGGGGTCAATTAGACCACGCAGTTTGTCGGATTTTATAGGACACGAAAGTTTGAAACAAAATTTGTCTGTGTTTGTGTCTGGGGCGCGCAATCGTGGCGAAGCAATGGATCATGTGCTGTTGTATGGCCCCCCAGGATTGGGAAAAACAACCTTGGCACATATTGTTGCAAATGAATTGGGAACGAATTTTCGCGCGACTGCTGCGCCGATGTTGACTAAACAGGGGGATTTGGCAGCAATTTTGACCGCGTTAGAGCCGATGGATGTCTTATTCATTGATGAAATTCATCGTCTGCCAACGGCAATTGAAGAAGTTCTTTATTCTGCAATGGAAGATTTTAAGTTGGATATTATGCTGGGCGAAGGGCCAAGTGCAAAAAGTGTGCGTATCGACCTGCCCCCGTTTACACTGGTCGGTGCAACTACGCGTACAGGATTGTTGTCTAATCCATTGCGCGATAGGTTTGGTATCGATTTGCGTTTGACATTCTATTCGCCAGATGATTTGGCAAAAATTATTATGCGCAGTGCAAATATATTAGGTATGCCAATTGATGCAGATGGGGCATTAATGTTGGCAAAGTCTGCACGCGGAACACCACGTATCGCGAACAGATTGCTAAAACGCGCGCGTGATTTTGCAAGTGCGTTGGGAAAAAATCAAATTACTGCGGATATAATAAAAACGACTTTGTTTCAGTTGCATATTGATACTTGTGGACTGGATGAAATTGACCGAGAATATATGAATATGATTATCAAGTTCTATGCAGGTGGACCAGTTGGTGTTGAAAACTTAGCCGCTGCACTGTCAGAGCCAAGTGATACAATTGAAGATGTTATAGAACCGTATTTAATGCAGTTAGGTTTTGTTCAGCGTACACCGCGTGGTCGTGTGATTACTGATGCAGGGTATGCGCATTTGGGATTGGAGAAATAACAGTGTTGAAAAAGATATTTTTGCTGGGGGTTCTGTTTGTACTGGTTGGATGTGGCGGTGGGACAAAAGTCTATAAGACAAATTTGAAACCTTATACTGTTGCAGGAACAACATATTATCCGCTTGAAAGTGCCAAGGGTTTTGAAGAAACTGGGGTTGCATCGTGGTATGGTGGCAAGTTTCATGGACGTAAAACAGCCAGTGGTGAAAAATATAATCAAAATAAAATGACGGCGGCACATAAAACCTTGCCCTTTGGGACAAAGGTGAGAGTAAAAAATCTGGAAAATGGAAAAAGTGCAGTTGTGCAGGTTAATGATAGAGGGCCTTTTAAAAAAGGACGCGTGATTGATTTGTCTAGGGCTGCTGCAAAAAAATTGGATATGTTGCAGACGGGGACTGCAAAAGTTCGTATAAAAGTAATGGATTAATAATATGAGCAAAGTACATAAATTTCCGTTTGTAATAGCGTTTGCAGATACAGACGCAGAGGGAATAGTTTATCATGCGCGGTACTTAGAAATCGCAGAGCGTGCCAGAATGAATTGGCTGAAAGGACATTTTTCAATTGGGGATGATGTAGGCTTTGTCGTAAAAGAGTTAAATATAAAGTATTTTTCACCACTTAGATTAAGTGATGAGGTTGTAGTTGAAACTGTTATGACTGATGTTGGGGCGGCGGTTGTAAAAATTGAACAAAAATTTATGAAAAATGATTCTGTTTGTGCTATAATGACCCTTAGGGTTGCGTATTTGGGGAAGGATATGCAACCTAAAAGGATTCCAGAAGAATTTATAAGAGATTTGATTTAAAAAAAGAAGAAAAGGAAAGAAAATGGAAAGTAATTTTTCGTTGTTGTCGTTGTTCACAGGCGATTGGATGACTGTTCTTGTGTCAATCGTTTTGTTGGTGTTTAGTGTTTTGTCTTGGACTGTTATTGTCGAGAAAATAAGATTATGGCATGCAAATAAAAGAAATTCTGTAAAGGTAAATCCTGATGATAATTTGGATGTTGTGGCGGATAAAATAATAAGACCTTTTGATAAAAATTTATGGTTCTTGTCGATGGTCGCATATATTTCGCCGTTTATTGGTTTGTTTGGAACTGTGTGGGGGGTTATGGATTCCTTTGCGGCAATTGGTATTAATCAATCGGTTAGTATCGGTGTTATTGCGCCTGGGTTGGCGGTTGCATTGGGGACAACTGCATTGGGGTTGATTGCAGCGGTGCCAGCTGCAATTGCTCATCAATATTTCGCAAAAAAAGCAGATGATTTATATGATAGATTAGTCGAAAAGTGTTGCGAATTAAAATCAAAAAAATAAGGGCTTTGTTATGTCTAGATTAAGACGAAAACAGTCGGATAGTTCAATACAACTAACACCGATGATTGATGTTATGACTGTGTTGTTGGCGGTGTTTATGGTAACAACACCAATGATGACAACGGGAATTGATTTGGAACTGCCACGCGCAGGTGCGTCTGCGATGACTGGCGCTGACCATGCGGTGCAGATAAGTGTTGATTCTGGGGGGCGATATTTCTTGTCAGAGATGGAATTGCCACGCGATGAAATTATAAAACGCGCAATTGCAATGCGTGGGGAAAATCCGCAACTTACAATAATGATAAGCGGGGATACACACGCTGATTATGGGGCTGTTATGTCGATGATGGGCAGTTTGAAAGATGCAGGGTTTCAGAAAGTTGGATTACGTACTCAACCGGAATAAAAAATGGCAAAATTTAATTCTTTTTCTGTTGAAAATTTATTGCTGTCTGTGTGTGGGCATTTATTTTTGTGTGCGATAATGATTACTTCGTTTGTCGTTATCTTAGATAAAGCACGTTTGGTTGCGCCAGATAGAATTCAAATTATGGAAATAGACTTGAATGATGTTGTCGTTTCTGGCGAGGAAACAAAACTGTATAATGTTGGAAATGTTGAAAATACAAAGCCACAAGAAGAAAAAGTTGTGCCAGAAACTGAAAAAAAAGTTGAACAAAAAGTAGAAACTGTAGAGCCCGAAGAAATAAAAAACACAACCTTGGTTGAAGAGAAAAAAACGGAAAAACAGCCAGAAAAAGAAGTTGTTGAAGAAAAAAAACAAGAATCAAAGCCTGTGGAAAAAACACCAACAGTAAAAAAGAAACGCGTTGTGCGTGTTAATCGCGAGGTTTTATCACTGGACAGAACTTTGACGGTGTCTGTGGTTGATGCGTTGCGTGTTGCGATGACGCGTTGTTGGGTTATTGATACTAAACGGCCTGATATTGCCGATATTCGTGCAGTTGCACATTTAACAATGCGAAAAAATGGAACTGTGCGTGATGTTTGGTTTGAATCTGCTGCGCGTGCAGATACAGATCCTGCGTTTGCGTATGTGTTGGATACGATTCGTAATGCGATAAATGTGTGTCAGCCTTTTCGTATGTTGCCAGAGAATGAATTTGTGAAGTGGCAAAAAATTCAACTGACATTTTATCCTACACAAGGAAAGGTAATGTAATAAAAAAAACACGCACCCGCAGGTGCGTGTCGCAGATGTACATATAAGCCGGATTCTGTTCTGCCACAATCCAGTTTGTTTCGCAAACGAGACTGTGGTAGTGGACATGATTAATCTGCAAATCTTATTACTAAGAAATGTCAAGCCTTCTACCCGCCCCTAACGTGGGACCCGTAAGTGGGGCCTATTTGAAGTTGCTGCACGCAGAGATTGCCCGTTTCACTCGAACTTAATCGTTTACGTCACTGTTGCTCTAATCGTCAGGTCGCCCTGCCCGGTATATTAGCCGGTGCGCTGTCCCATGCAGTCCGGACTTTCCTCTGGTCTTTAGGACCAGCCATGCCCCGTACATCTTACGGTTGTGTATGTTAACATTTTTTTTTCGGTGGTCAATCTTTTTATTTAATATATTTTTCAAAAAAATAAATTTTTTACTTGTTCAATTAGTGTTTTTTTTTCTATCATGATGGCGTACAAAGAAATTAAGAGGGGAAGATGTTTGCTTTAGTGCGTGCGCTATTGGTTGTATTTAGCTTGTTTTTTGTGGTGAATGATTCAAAGGCTGGGTTTACGTGTGATGCGTCTACGATGACCTATAATAATTGCGACAGAGGATATTATCTGTCGGATTGTGGTACTACCTTTGATGGTCGTCAGATTACCGCGCCAAGTGCTGGGAATAGTTGTATCGCTTGTACAGGACGTTATACGTGTCCTGGTGGGGCAACATGTCCGTATACAGTTGGAACTTCAACGAGTACGGTAACTTGTTCAGCTGGTTATTATATTGCAAGTGGTGCAACAACATGTTCAACACGTTGTACTGCGGGTTATTATTGCCCTGGTGGAAGTTATACAATTCCGAATACTGGTGCAACATCCATAACAGGTCGTCAAGCCTGTCCTCAATCATATAGAGGCAGTGCGGCTGGGTCTGATGCGATAACCGATTGTTATGCGTCGATTCGTGCTGGGTATTATGTTCCTGTTGCGTATGCTGTTCCGACTGTGTGTCCGGCAGGAGAGTATTGTACAAGTGTTGTAAATGTATATTATGGAAATACGCTTAGTTCAACAGGTGTGGTTGCAGCGGGGTATTATAGTACCGGAGGTGCAACCAGTGCAACGCCAACAGCAACTGGTAATGGCTGTTTATCAGGTAATGAATGTGGTGTTTGTAGTAGTGGTTATAGTTTGGGTGGCGCAGAAACTTCGTCTTGTACAGCCTGTTTGACAGGATATACAGCAGATGGAACAACAGCCAGTGCACATGATTCGGAAAGTGATTGTGTAACGACGATTTTTGCAAATTATAATGGGTATAATGGTTCTACAGAGTCTATAAGAATTCCTTGTACCCAGGGGATTAATTGTGATTTTTCAAGCTATATACCTGATGTTGTGGAGGGAAATGGATATACTGGTGGTTGGGGAACTACTGCGGATTGTACTGATTCCAATACTGTCTTTTTGAATCCAAGACCTGTTACGTATTATGCGTGTAAGGTCCCTGGAATTGTTTTCACAGTTGGTTATAAGGCAGGTGCGAGTGATGTGACTGGTAATGAACCAGCAGAATTGACAGAATGTAATACTGCGAATGGTAGATGTTTCGCTTTGGAAAATACGTGGACACGTGATGGGTATTCTTTTGTAGGATGGGAATGTTCGCTGGCTAGTGGAAATAGTTGCCCACAACCATTGTATAATCCAGGGGATGTTATATCTGAAGTGACAACTGTTTATGGTGATACAGTTACATTTACTGCACAATGGACCGCAAATACATACACTGTATCCTATGCGGCGAATGGTGGCAGTGGTTCTGCACCAACATCACCGACATCGTGCACATATGGTTCGGATTGTGCTGCGCCAGCGAACACATATACACGTAAGGGTTATACCTTTGCGGGTTGGAAATGTACAGGTGGCACAACCGCGTGTGATGGTGATATTATCGCCGCAGGTGGCAGTCTGAGGAATGTAAGTACAGGTTCTGCGATTACCCTGACCGCACAATGGACTGCAAATACATATACTGTATCCTATGCGGCGAATGGTGGCAGTGGTTCTGCACCAACATCACCGACATCGTGCACATATGATTCGGATTGTGCCGCGCCAGCGAACACATATACACGTACGGGTTATACCTTTGCGGGCTGGAAATGTACAGGTGGCACAACCGCGTGTGATGGTGATATTATCGCCGCAGGTGGCAGTTTGAAAAATGTAAGTACAGGTTCTGCAATTACCCTGACCGCACAATGGAATGCGAGGACATATAGTTGTTCGGCGGGGCAGTATTTGAATGGTGCGGTTTGTGCGACATGTATGGCGGGGTCATATTGTGTGGGTGGTTCGTATACTTATAACGGACAAATTCAGGGACAGAGTTCCTGTCCATCTGGCTATGGCAACAGTGATGCGGGTTCTGATTCAGAAAGTGATTGTTATCGTGCATGTACTGCATCGGATGTTTCGAATGCGACGACGGTCAGCGGACGCGTATATTCAGATGGCACGAATGCATGTGATGCAACTGGGTGTGAAAATGGGTATAGTGTACAGCCAGGAGACCTAAACACGATAATCGGGACAGTTGGGGCGGAAAATGTAAATGCTAACGCATCGACATTTAGTGCTGATTATGGTGATTTAGGCAGTATAACAGGCCGTGCGCAATGCAGCAGTCAATCTGGCACCGCAGCATGGGAAGGTGATGTGACGATAAGTTCCACCCTGCCAGACAGTACGGGTCGATATTGCTATTGTGCCTTGGATGGCTATACGCCGGTTGGTGGCAGTGTACAAAGCTTGTCCGGCCCGTGGGTGTTATACGGCGACGACCTCGTCCTCACCCTTGCTGACGTTTGCGCGGACGGCTGTGCGGGCCTATGTGCGGATGCGTTGTGGACGGATTGGGAGTTTCGGACTGCGTTGTTCGGGTCGGTTCCGTCAACGGCACAATGTGTTCCGAATACATATACTGTATCCTATGCGGCGAATGGTGGCAGTGGTTCTGCGCCAACTGCGCCGACATCGTGCACATA
>JAFXFG010000040.1 GCA_017520675.1 Alphaproteobacteria bacterium | reverse complement strand
GATGCACGCAGTGCCGACAATGCACCCCTAGCACTGGAAAATAAATAAAATTAGAATAGTATAGATAAACGAATTTGGGGTGGCGCAGTGTACAGACGCTACATAAGCCAACACGTCCTAGCACCGGGGAATAAATAAAATTAGAATGATTTAGATGCACGCAGTGCCGACAATGCACCCCTAGCACTGGAAAATAAATAAAATTAGAATAGTATAGATAAACGAATTTGGGGTGGCGCAGTGTACAGACGCTACATAAGCCAACCCAAATTCGCTTTAGATATGCTATTATAATTTTATTTATCCAGCAGTTGGGTTGCAACACCCCCCAACGACTGCAACGCACCACCCATACCACCGCCAGATGTAACCAGTCCACTGACCGTTTCCATAATAGAGCCCGTATTTGTCTTTTGACCAATACCACCAACAGCATTCATTACAAAATCACCCCACATGGCGGCTTTCTTGGCCTGTAATTTTGCAGGGGCACATTTTTCCAATTTTGCGGTTAATTTATTCGCCATTGCGGCCTCGTCCGCGGTATAATCCTGGGTATTAAAATCAATTAAGTTAAAAACATCATAAATATTAGAGGCAACTTTTTTATCTTTGGCTTTACCTGTATCCTGATATTCACCATCAACAATATAATATGTAGCAATCGAAGCCTTGGGATATTCAAACCAAACTGTACTTTTATCAGCATCTGATTCAAAGCGATCATAACATATTTCGCCATCAAATCTGACATTATTCTCGATGGAATCCCTGTATGAACTACTTCCCCCACCACAAGGCCCCATTCCGCCAACTTTTGCACCACTTTGCAAACTGCCACCTGCCTTGGCCCATTCTTTTATCATATTATTGACCCAATTAATTTCCTGAGTTGTGGGTTCACATTCTGCGCTTAATTCCTGTTGTTGTTGATTTAATTGTTGAACGGTCTGATATAAACTAAGTGCGGTTGGCAATAAACTAGCGCCTATATCCTGTGCCTTGGTTTCTTTTTTTTCAACTGACGCGGCTTTTTTCACTGTAATCGCAGCAGTCGCACAATTTTGCGTCACCAACAGTCCAGCAATAAAACATAGAAAATATCTTTTCATCTCTCTTTAGATTAAATTATAACACAAAAAGATTTTATAACAAATATAAAAATTGCATTTTTAATATATGCGCGCTAAACTAAGAAATATGCAGACCGACAAAAGAAATTTTATCATACTGTCAAAGCACAAGCGCTTAAAGCGTCTGTGGCAGTTTTTCTTTACAGGCTGGGGTCTGGTTATGATTGCCGCCTTGGTTGCGGGCTCTTTATTTACCAAGCAAATTTTATGGACGCCAATATCCGCAATTAATATGACAGACATTGTCAGCAACCAATTCAAAATGTCTGGTGCATCGTTTTCTGGATTTGACAAGAACGGTTCTCCATTTAAATTACACGCTGCGACCGGCTATCAAGAATATGACAATCCAGACATAGTTTTTCTAGAAACAGTTTCTGGCACAATCACCCGCAAATCCCAAGGCACCAGCATAACAGACAACATCACTGCCAAAACCGGACAGTATAACAAAGTCAAACGAACAATAACACTAAATGGTAATGTACACGTTAAATCCAGCAACGGTGATCGTGTCAAAACGAACGAATTGGTGATTAAACTATGAAGCAATCAATATTACGCATACAACATTTATCAAAATCATACGGCAAACGCATGGTCATTCGCGACATATCGATGGAGGCACGACAAGGCGAATCTGTCGGACTATTGGGACCAAACGGGGCTGGGAAAACAACGGCATTCTATTGCATAACGGGTCAACTTGCTGCAACGGGTGGACAAATATTCTTAAATTCTCAGGACATTACCCACCTGCCATTTTATCAACGTGCCCGCTTGCATATTGGCTATCTACCCCAAGAAAACAGTGTTTTCCGCGGACTTACAGTTGAACAGAATATTATGGCAATCCTAGAAGTTGTTGAACCAGACAAAAAAAAGCGCAAAAAGAAACTAGATTCATTACTTGAAGAATTTTCAATTACATCCCTGCGTCGCAGTCCTGCAACCTCACTATCTGGGGGCGAACGCCGTCGCGTTGAAATTGCGCGCGCACTGGCAAACGATCCAAAATTTATATTACTAGACGAACCATTTGCGGGTATCGACCCAATTGCCGTCAATGAAATCCGCAGTCTAGTATCACAATTAAAAAATCGTGGACTGGGTGTTATTATCACTGACCACAATGTTCGCGAAACACTTGGCATCACAGACCGCAGTTATGTTTTACATGATGGTAAAATTTTAAAGCATGGAACAACACCTGAAATCGTCCAAGACGAAATGGTCAAAAAAGTCTATCTGGGCGAAGACTTTGTAATGTAAAAATATTAACAATATATTAACAAAAGCCCCAAAAGGGGCTTTTATTAATTTCTTTATTGATTCGTTAATTGCAGTTCTATACGACGATTTTTTCGCAAGGTCTCGGCATCATTACCCAACGCAATCGGATACAAATCACCAAAACCACTTGGTATCAACCTGCGTTTTGAAACACCATCTTTGACCAACTCATCTACAACCGCCGTTGCACGCAACAAAGACAATTCCGTATTATTTTTATATCCACATGTGCCCGCAATAACTTTTTTCTTGTCGGTATGCCCATCAACACGAATTATCCAATCTATATCTGTTGGAATTTTAGATTCCATATCCTTAATCACACTTGCAATTACACGCAATTGTTTTTTTCCTTCTGCGGACAATTTATATGAACCACTTTTAAATAAAATATCACTATTTACAACGAACCTATCACCTTTTTCATGCATCGCAGACCGTTCTCCAATTGCCAACTTAACCCCTTTGTAAAAATCAGACTGATACTTTTCGACCTCTTTTAATTCAGCCACTTTATCAGCCAAGGCCTTGTTCAAACGATTCGACATTTCAACATATTGAATTTCCTGCGCATACGACTTTGCTTCGGCCGCATCTAACGCGGCTTGCAATTTTTCCAACTGCACCATTAATTCAGCCCGTTGTTCGTCCATTTGTTCCTGTAATAATTTTCTTTCCTGTTCCAACTGCGCAGTTTTTTCCTTATCCAAGTTTGCCTGATTTAATTGCCCCGTCAAATCTGCAATCATTTTTTGCATACTATCGCCATTTACCTGCAATTCCATAACCTTTGCCTCATAAGCAGCTATTAAATCTTCTACACTTGCATCAATTTCGGTCAATTCATCTGTCAAAGCAATATTATTTTGTTCCAAAGTTTCCAACTGATTGCGCGCCAGAACCAGCAATCTTTTTGCCTCTTGTTCATCAGCAATCATTTGTTGAATAGTTTGCGCCTGTTGTTCATTAGTCGCCTTTAAATCAGCAACCATTTTCACACCAGTTGATTTATTAAACACACTTGTTGTTGTCCACAAAAACACGAATACAATCAGCAAAAAAATCAAGATAATCACCAGATTCGAGAATAAATCCACAAATCCTGGCCATGCACTTGTTTCTGTACGATAACGAACATTCATCATTTTATATCTCTCTTTTTACTAATTAAAACAACTCTACATTATCTTCGGACAACTGGGGCATTTTTGTAATTTCCTGAGTTGCCAAATTTAACTGTGGTATAACCTGTGCAACATGCGTATGTTTTGCCAGATAATCCTCTAATTCATGGAACACAGAATTCTGCGCACTCTGAACCTGAATCGCCAAGAATCCGACCAACAGACTTCCCCCTAATCCCAACAAAGAACTCGTAAAGGCGGTTGCCATACCCGACAAAGGCGTACTTAATCCCGCCTGCATGGATTGCATAACCATCTCGCTTGAAAAATCCAGACCACTAATTAACTCTGCGAAACCACCTACTGTTAAAATCAATCCCCAGAAAGTTCCCAACAACCCCAAGAAAATCAGAGTATTCGAAACATAGCGAATCGATTCGCGCGCATCATCAAATCGCATCAAAATAATATCCAACATACCATTCAGTGTTCCCGCAGATATTCTCTTTGGTCGTCCAATCATCATCTGTGCCACTGGTCGCAACAAAACCGGTGGCAACTTTAAATTACGTTGTCCCGCCACATACCCTTTCAACCACTTATACTCTGGTACCAATCTAAACATCTGCAGAAAACACAGACCGCAACCAAAAACCGTTGTACCAATTATAATCCCATTTAACAAAATATTAGCCGTCGCAATCTGCATAAATTCAACATTAAAATAAATAATTCCTGCGACAACCAGCGCAGTAAACAGCGCCATAAAATTAAGAGCACGATGAAAACTTTTTTTCATATATAAACCCCTACTTTTCAATAAACAGATTAGTAAATTTCAATAACCTGTGTCAATAGGGATTATTTTTATCACTTATTATTTTTTCAGTCGAAATATATGATTTAAAATCCAACAGATGGTATTAGCAGATTTGATAAGAAGGTGATTAATATTTTTTTCATTTATTTTTTCCTATTTTTTTAAACCATGATTTTAACTTTTTAGCGGTATCTGGATGTCCATCTTTATTCAGTATATCTACTATCCCAGCCGTTGTTTCGTCATATTTTTTCTGGATTTCGGCGCTGCGTTCTTTTTCGTTATTGCGGTTGATTAATATGTTGCCTGCAACAGTTGCAACCGCACCAATGCCCAGGGTGGTAAGCGCTGTCTTTTTCTGTTCCGCGGTTTCGGCGCGTTGTGCGGCCCAGGCGGCAGCATCCGCGCCATTAGGGTCAGATAATGCGCGTGCCAATGATGTAAATGCGCCCGATGTCTTGCCAGTTGAAATATCATCGTACAGACCG
>JAFXFG010000039.1 GCA_017520675.1 Alphaproteobacteria bacterium | reverse complement strand
CTGCGCGGTCTTCGGTCATTGCAGTTGCCAATTGCATACCGCCGATACCCATTGTTGCCATACCCGTTGCGCCCAACATACGATTTTCGAAAGAATTTTCAATTTCTTTCATATTGTCATAGTTTTCTTGCAGTTCGGCAAGTTCTTCTGGGCTTGGAACAACCTCTGGTTCTGGCGCTGGCGCTAGTTCTGGAACAACCCCTGGTTCTAGCTCTGGTTCTGGTTTTTCTTTCTTTTGTGGTAGAACAATTTTTTCAACACATTTCCCATCTTGTACTACAAAACCTTCAACACATGATTTTGCAATACATTCTCCAGTATCCGCATCTTTTTCTCTTTCTACAGAATTAGGAACATCCAATATAGAACATTTTCTTTCCGCAACAACTTCAACCGCATCTAGCATTTCAGCACTTTGCTTTAACTCAATATCCATATCTTCATGAAGTTCCGTCAAATTTTGACTTTCATACCCAACATAACTAACAACAAGTGTATCACCTTTTGGTACTTGCAATTCAAACCTACCATCAATATCTGTTACATCACCGACCTCACCATTACTCATTAAACGAACATGCACCCCGGGCAATTCACCCATACTATCCTTAACAACACCAGAAACAGCGATATACTCTACACCCGAATCTTCTGCCAACGCAACAGTCGCAAAATCAGCAACCCCAAACAAGGTAAATACAAAAACACACCATATTAAACGCACCCTCTACACTCCTGACTGCATCATATCACAAAAAACTTGATTTTAACAGAATTTTTGTAATAATAATCACCGTTCCTGCTGATAGCAATGGTGTTATCGGCTGACTTAAGTTGGTTATAGCAATATAATCAGTTTTACAAACCAAAGGAAATAAAATGGCTTACTACGAAAGTGTTCTGGTATTTCGCCAGGACTTAACCGAACCGCAGGTAAAAGAAAAAGCGGCAAAATTTACAGAAATTATTCGTGAACTGGGTGGCGATGTTAAATCCACAGAATTCTGGGGTTTAAAGAATTTAGCATACACCATTCGTAAAAATCGCAAGGCACACTATGTTATGTTAAACATTGAATTGCCTGGCAATCAGATTACGGAACTGGAAAGACGTTCTCGTATTGACGAAGACGTTATTCGTTTCTTGAACGTTCGCGTTGAAGAACTATCAACAACACCATCTATTATGATGAAAAAGAACACCGAGGAGGCAGAATAATGGCAGTTCGCGCAGCAATTTATCGTAAAAAATCCAACCCTTTAAAGGGCAAGGTTATCGATTACAAAGACATCAAAACATTATCACACTACATCACTGAACGTGGTAAAATCGTACCATCACGCATCAGCGGTGTATCTCAGAAAGATCAGCGCCAACTAGCGACCGCTATCAAACGTGCGCGCCATCTTGGTTTGATGCCATTCGTTCGCAACAATTTGGGTTAATCCCTAACTTATAAAACAATAAGGACAGATTATGAAAGTTATTTTAACAGAAAAAATCACAAAACTTGGTAACATTGGCGATGCAGTCGAAGTAAAAACAGGCTATGCACGTAATTACTTGTTGCCAAACGGCAAGGCAATGCGCTATACACGCGAAAACATTGCATTATTCGAAGCCAAAAAGGCAGAATTAACCGCCCGCCAAGAAGCCGCCAAGAAAACAGCGGAATCAAATGTAGATGCTGTAAAGAATGCAAAATTACATATGATTCGTCAGGCTGGCGACACTGGCCAATTATACGGCTCTGTATCTACACGCGATATTGCCCGTATGTTAAAAGAAGTTGCAAATGTATCTGTTGAATCAGCCCAGGTTATGTTGGGCGCCCCAATTAAATCAGTTGGTGCATTTGATACAAAAATCGCATTACACCCAGACGTTATCGTTCCTGTAAAAGTGTATGTTGCACAAACACAAGACGAAATTGACGCTTTGGTTGCAGGCAAATCTTTAACATTTGGCACTAAAAAAGTCGAAGAAACAGTTGAAGAAGAAACAACAGAAGAAGTTGCAACAACAGAACCTGCAACAGAAACTGCTGAAACAGAAACTGTTGACGAAACAACAGATGCTGAATAATAAAAGCAAACAAAAAAAATCCCACAATTGTGGGATTTTTTTTATAAATCATCAAGATTAACTACTACTTTTATACCCTCTGATTGCCATTGTGCTATCAATTTATCAACATCTAAAATATTTTGTTCCTGCAAATAAATCACTGGCTTCAACCCATACTTCTGCGCCATTTTCTTTACTTTTTGCACAGGCGACTCACAAACCTTGCCTGCGGCGAACCAATTTTCTGTATCTGCAACCCAAAAATCTTTATCACTATGTGTTACGATTGCATACTTATCAGTCAACACGACATCTTCATCTATCTCAAATGCTTGCTTTTTATCAGTCAAATATTTCACCAAAGCAGAAATATCAACTAACCCTTCCCCAAAATATGAAGAATCACTAACCTCTGCCACCGAATCATTTGGCGCATCAAAGTCAACAGACTTAAACACAGGCGCTTCACCATCTGTCATAAAAGGCATATCAAAATCAGATTCCTGCTCTTCCTCATCATCAAGGCTAAAATCAAAATCCGCTGGCACCGGCAAACCATCAACAACATCATTTTCAACATCAGGTTCTTCTACCTTTGCTGTTGGCAATTCTGCACCCGACTGTTGCATAAACAACAAATTTTGCTGAGCCCTCAGAAACACATGTTTTAATTCCAACGGCAAATCCTTTGGCAACTCCTTTTCAGGCAGCTGCTCTTCCTTTTTTTCCTCTGTTTTAGTTTCCTGTACAGGCTCAACAGATTTCTTGTTAAGGAATGATAATTTTACATTTGGTACAGGAATAGTTATCAACGGCTTTTTTTTACGCACAATCAAAACAGTTGTCGCGACATACAGTGGCACAGCCGACAAAATCAACAATCCAAACACAAATCCAGGAAACCCGCGCAAATTCGCACGCAACAATCGTTGCCACTGCGCCATATTAAACAAATCAAAGTTAAATAAAAAAAACAAAACCATCCACATTACACAAACATAGCCCACTGTCCAAAACAAGGCATATTTATGTTCCTGTAAAAAATTCCAAATAGTTTTCATCGAAACAATTATAGACAATATTTTTATTTTGTCAAATATTTATAATTATAAAAAAGTCTTTTTTTCTGTCGTTTTTTATGGCATAATATAAAAGATTAAAATAACAGAGAGGGGAATTATGTCCAAAACATCAAGATTATTTGAAATATCGGCATTATCGATGGGATTATGCATATTGGCAAATGGCGCTAACGCTGTTACCAGTCGCACTGGCACTGGTACCGCCCGCAATGCTGCGGGTAATGCGACTGCGCGTATGCCCAGTATGCCAACATTACCACTAATATCTGTTGGCAACCTTTCACCAGAATTGCCATCAAATGGTGGAATTCCATCTACCCCTGACATACCGGACGAACCTGACACCCCCGACACACCGGACATTCCAGATATTCCAGACACCCCCCCATCACCTTGTTCAGATGGTGGCGTACAGAATTCTGACTACACAGTAAATATGTGCATGAATGACCTATTGCGTTGCATTAATAATGGCGCATTACCCAACGGGTTAAACGATATGTTCAACACCGAACAACGTTATGCGATAATGAATGGCATGGGATTGTGCAACACTCAGGTTGACCAATGTATTGCCAGTGTTCGTGAAAATTGTAATAATGTCTATCGCACCCCAACTGATGTCTGGATTGACTTCAACTATCGCAAGGTTCAACCTGAATACTATAATTTCATCCTGCGCAAGACAGGTCTTACCCCAAACCAAGCCGAAAATACATGTTGGTTAATTGACAGAAATGCATACGGCACATCCTTTACAGCCGTTGATTCTATTGGCAAGACTACTGCCGAATACAATCAGGAGGTCGCCCCCTACAACGAACAACAAGGAAACGTTCTTATTAAAACAAACCCACTTGGCCCAACAGTGAACACCAATGGTGCTGTTGACGCACAGCGTGGACACTATGCGCGTTGGGATGCCGGCACTGGCACATGCTATATTCGTGTTGCCGCCTATAACAAAGACACTCCGATTACGAACAAATGGTTATTTGGTGCTGCTGGCGACGACCAAAGTGCCGAAGTATGGAAAACAGCTGGCGACACATTCACATGTAACAAAGACCTGTTTGGTTTTTCACTAATGAATAAAACAAAAACAGCTGCTGTTGTCGGTGTTGGTGGCGGAACATTGTTGGGCGCAGGCATTGGTGCCGTCGCTGGTCATGGCGCACGCAATTTCGATTGCGATTTAAAAGACCACCGCGACGCATTAACACAAGAATTACGTAGCACCCAGGCAATCAGCATCGCCAACGAATTTCTTGACGAAAAAATAAACCTAAACAAAGACACAATGTCTAAAAAGTCCTGTCGCGAAATTGTGCGCTTATTTGACATTACAAATCAATATCAATCATACGTTGACGAATGTGATGCCAAAACAACAACAACCCAACAAATAGAAATCGAATGCAAACTCAATGCCTCAGATATACCGTTAACTGAAACAGAAGAATGCTACAATATGCTTAATAACAGCACAGATGATGCGAAAAAAGAAATTGCAACATTCATGAAAAGATATTGCATCGATGCGAACCCAAAAATTACAGACAAACAACACTGTATAAACAGAATGAATCAAATATTCAGCGGAATGACATGTTTGGTAAAAAACCTAAATAAAGAGCGTATGAACGAAAACTCAAACATATATTGTGGTGCAATCGACGGTTCTTGTATCCCAACCACAGCTGTAAAACCACAATTGGCAAAACTAAACACCGTTTTATTCACGTCTGATGTTCGCGAAATCCTAACCGAAGGTCAAAAAGGCAATCGTGGCAAAACAATCGCCGCCGGTGCTGCGATTGGCGCTGGCGCAGGCGGTCTTGCAACAGCAATCACAGCCTTCGTTGAAAAAGGCAACATCAACTGTCGCGTTGGCGATGGGCTTGCACAGGTTGGACTTGGCAAATCACACTCCATCGATACATTAAAAGACATTTATGTAAAATGGAATTTGAATCTGCCAGATGTCATAACACCAACTGCAAACGTTTCTGATTGCAACACTTGGATTCGCACATGTTCAACTATCACAGACCTAGAAGCCTGTCGAAATGTTGAATTTAATTGGCAGCCAACACCAACATCTGTGCCAAAGAACATACAAAACCCATGCAAAGTATCTGGCAGCACCTGTATTCCAAACAGTGTTACCCAGCAAACAAATGGTTTATGTATAACTGCCATTGGACCAGGTTCATCGGTACCATCCACCCCACCAACCCCATCATATTAAATAAAAAAAAAAAAAAAAACACATAATTGTGTCTTTTTTTTATTCTGTTTTTTTCAAGCCATCATAACAGAAAAAAAACAACATAGTCTCTAAAACAATCCCCCTACCCACTCGCCCGCTAAAAAAAATACACCTTAATCACAAATATTTTTATAGTAAAAAAAATCCCCAAAAAATTTGGGGATTCTGGGATAAAAAGAAAAAACTATGCTTCTGTTTTTTCCTCTGTTGCTTTTTCTTCTTCTACAACTGGTGCAACAGGTGCCTTCTTGGCATTAACATCACGATCAACCAATTCAATAATTGCCATTGGTGCCGCATCGCCATAACGGAACCCTGCCTTTAAAACGCGTGTATAACCACCATTACGATTTGCATAACGTGGTCCCAATACACCAAACAACTTCTTGACTGTTGCGGCCGAAGAATTACCCAATTCACTGGCTGTCAAACGACGATTCGCAACAGAATCAACTTTTGCACGAGTAATCAATTTTTCAACGACACTGCGCAAATCTTTTGCTTTTGGTAATGTTGTTTTGATTTGTTCTTTTTCAATCAAGTTTTTTGCCAGACCAATAAACAAGGCCTTGCGTGCATTTGTGTCGCGATTAAAAGTACGACCTGCTTTCATATGTCTCATCGATTACTCCTTTTGTGTTTCAGCCCTGCCCCACCATGGGACGGGATTATTTTGAGACTTCCACGACCTGATACAATCACCAGAACCGCAGATTTAAGTTATTAATAGCGTGCACGACCAAAGAAAAAGATATTCATAATCGTTCCCAATACTCCCGGTTTACGCGCAACCCTTTCAGCAGTTTTTACTTTCTTCTGCTTTATTTTATTAGTTGCATTTTCGTATTTTTCTTTTTTTTCAGCCATTTGAACACCTATCTTGACATAACTATACATTAAAAAACAAATTAAGCAAGGAAAATCATCTCGTCCCTTGCCCCTGTGACACTAAGAAATTAATTTCTGTAAGACAATTTGAAATGTTTGTTGGCCCACAGTGCAATTAATCAACATAAGGACCAACAAGCAATCAACGCCACCCGACTGCGGGCCAAGAAATTAACTTATTTATAGGGGTCTTCGTATTTTTTGGCCAACTCCGCAATATTTTCTGGTGGCCAACCAGGTACTTCCATACCCAGACCAAGTCCCATTGCTTCTAATTGAACTTTGATTTCGTTCAAAGATTTGCGGCCAAAGTTTGGTGTTTTCAGCATATCTGCTTCGGTCTTTTGAACCAATTCACCCAGCCAATTGATTTTGTCGTTCTTCAAGCAATTATTTGCACGAACAGACAATTCCAATTCATCAACATGCTTTAACAATTTTGGATCAAATGGCAAAGCATCCTTTGCTTTTTCTTCATCAGATGGCGCGGCAATTTGTGTTGGGTCTTCGAAATTGATAAAGACCAACAATTGATCTGTCAAAATACGCGCTGCAAATGCGATTGCATCTTCTGGTGAAACAGAACCATTTGTTTTAACTGTCAATTCCAGTTTATCATAGTCAGTTGACTGACCAACACGTGTTGGATAAACATCACTTGCCACATTCAAAATTGGCGAGAATATAGAATCCACAGGAATCACACCCAATGGCAAACCATCAGAATGTGCGGACGCTGGCACATATCCACGACCAGACGCCAAAGTAATTTCCATATCCAGATTTGCGCCTTTGTCCAAAGTGCAGATTTCCACATCTTTGTTCATGACTTCGACACCTGCCGATGTTTCAATCATACCTGCTGTAACGACTGCTGGCCCTTTTACTTTTAAGTAAGCCTTATGCTGACCTTCGTTCAAAGCCTTGAAATAAACACCCTTTAAATTCAAGACAATATCAGTTACATCTTCGCGCACGCCAGAAATACTGGAAAATTCGTGTTGCACGCCATCAATTTTAATATAGATAGGTGCACAGCCCTGCAAAGAAGACAACAGAACGCGACGCAAAGCCGTTCCCAGTGTCAATCCAAAGCCTTTTTCCAATGGTTCTGCGACCAAAGTTGCGATATTAGGATTATGTTCATCGACATTAATAGTCAGTTTTTTTGGCTTAATTAAGCTCATCCAATTTTTTTCAATCATTTAAATTTCCTTTTCGGCTTAGTTTATCATTTTCACCAATTCGGTACGGCACAAACAGCGCAGGCCACTTGCGCACACCCGCCTATTTTATACCCCAAATCTCCAAAAGTCAATAATTAGATTATTTTTTAGTTATTACAACAATAAAAATATTTTCAATACATTAAAACATTTGCTATACTACAGATAGAAAAAGGAGCAAAATAAATGAGCAAAGCACAAGAACTTATAGAACAATTATTAAAAGAACGGGCTGAACAAACAAAACGTTCTGACAAATTTAGACAGGCAAATGCCAGATTAGAATTAGCCAGATTAAATCAAACGGTTTCAAATTTTAAAAAGGGAATTTTCGATTTTTTAGATAAAAACACCTTTACCAATGAAGAATGGAAAAAAATAAACATTGAACTTTGGGATAAAGAATCAGTACGATTTATTGAAAACAATGGAAAAATGCGCTTAACAAGAACATCTTCCCCAGAAATCTTACGCCACATAGAAGAAAAATACGGCGCACCTTCTGCCGAAGAAATGCACAGCATGATACAAAAAGACAACTATTATCACGAACAAGAAATGGCACTATTAAAGAAAGCCTTTGAAAACCAAAACGGCTATTAATAATAAATTGCATCATTTTAAATCAAACAAATTATCCCCCAGAAAAAAACAATGGGGGATAATTTTTACAAAAATAACAAATCAAATGAGTTTTTTTAGTACGACTCCCATTTTCTAAGCCATTGAATATATTTCTCTGCCAATTCCGCGTCATCTTCAAAATTACGCTTTATACGTTTAAAATCATCCGTATCAAGCAATGAAGTTTTCGAATACTTTTCAATAATATCATCAACCTCATCCAATCGCCCTCTCAAATATTTCAAATGATCTTCTCTATCAACATCATCTAATTGGAATTTTTCAATAAGCTCATCAAAACCTTCTGAAGGATCTTTTTTATACAAATAACCTACACCTAATAAATCATCTTCAAAATCACTAAATAAACGTCTTGTTTCCTGCACAACATCTGTTGCCATAGAGGCCGTTTCCAAAGTTTTCGACACACCATCCGCATTGACCAACGATTTAGTATCATTAATCATATCGTTTGATTTAACAACAGCCTGCGAAGCCACCAACGTATTATCAGCTTTTTTCATATCAGAAAAATTATTAGTTTTTAAAATTGTTTTCGAACTGGTCTCAATTTTATCAACCGCACCAGACCTCGACAAATCTTCAACTATTGTTCCTGAGCTTACCTTATCATTGGCGACTTGGTTTAATGGTCCAATATCAAAATCATCATATCCACGTATAAAATCCCTAACATCATCATAAAATCTCTGCTCTACTTGCGAATTTCCCAATTCCTTACGCAATATAGCATCAACGTCATCAGGCAAGACAATTTTACCTTTACCATCTTGAAAAACAATTCCATACTTATCTTTTATTTCTCTAATACGTATTCTACCGGCTTCATCTGAATTATTCAAGAAACGCAAATCTGTAACATTATCCACATCGTCCAATTTTTTTAAATCTGCGATGTTATCTACTTTTGCAAGACCTTGTGCCACATCCAAAGCGTCATCTGCCTTCGCCAAATTACCCCACGTTGTAGTAACTTCAAAAAAATCATCAGCATAATTTGCAACATTATCGAATTTATCAACCAACTTTTCTGGAGAAAACACAAACATCAACGCAAGTGTACCAAATGCCGCATACTGTCGCGAATATTCCTTGGTTTTTGGTACATACGTTGGATCAACCTGCTCTATTATTTCTGGGTCTTGCAGAATACCCGTCATCGCAACCAATTGATTTAGTAACTCTTGTTGGTATTCCCGTGGCAAATTGTTCATTTGGCCGTTAATTGCACCAAATTTATTACTTAAAACCCACGCAATACATTTTTGATTTTCTATGCTTTTATCTATCGTACTACATTTTTGCGCCGCATCCATAAAATCATGATAGTCTTTCACTGTAATATTGTCTAAATATTCCATTAATTCATAAAAGCCAACCTCGGTCATCATATCAGCCGCTACCACGACCAGCGAAACCCCACCTGAAAAATAAGCAAGCGCAACCCCGGCCCCAATCTCAATTCCCAGATTTACCACCCCTTCTATTTCGGAATCCAGCAATATACACCCACCCTTGTCAAGATCATAATCTGTTCCTTTTTTTCCTTGGGCTATTAATTTATTGTTCAAATCCGCACATTGGTCTTTATCTACATCATGGCAACGTTTACCCTTAATCCGTCCCCCTACAATTGCGCACGCCAATTTTCCTTTGCCAGAATCTTTTGACCACGATTTCCATTCCGCCAAATCATCAAAAACAAAATCAACAGGTTGTTCATTAACATAACAAGTTAACACTTCATCAGTGGCAAAGATTCCCATCCCGTACTTAGCGGTGGAAATATCGCAATCAAACGATTTTAATGTAATCCCGCGTTTATTTAAATGATTGCTGACATATTTTTTTACATAGCCTTCTAAATCGGAACCGATACTATATTGAACTTCTTTGAACTTGTACGAATCCAGACCAAATGCAGTACGCAAGTCTGTTTTAACATAGGTAATTATGCACCCCTTGCGTTTTCCTGAACCGTCCGTGCCATTTCCATATGGCATTTCACCAATCGATGCGCTGCGCCCAAAAGACACCAAAGATTCATTTATTTTTCTACATTTTGCTTCATCTGTTGTATCACACATAACTTCGTATTCATAATCAAACAAATCAAACACATCTGTGGCATCCGTAGAATCAGAACGCAAAAAGTCCACATCATACAATTTACATATTGCAGGCTCAACACCGCCCATATAACTATCGCCAATACCACTAAACCTAAATTCATAATGATGTTCACCATCAGCGGTTCTACATTTAACATATACCGCACTTCCAGAAAGAATACTGGCCTCTGCCCTGCGTGGTTCAGACATACAAAATACATCACGATTGTCTTTTATCTTGGCGTATTGTATTGCCAGACCTACAGCCTCAGGAAATCGAACTTTGGTTCCACCTAACAATGAGTAAAAAGCCTCATCTATACAATAAACAGATGGTTTTCCTTTGTCTTTGCCACACCCCTCCTTGAAACCGCCCATCAAAAACATCTTAAATGCAGAACACTTTGATGAATCCAATCCGCCCGCATCACAAACCTTATTCAGCACAGCATTGTTGACCTGCCCATCCTTGCCCATACCATTTTCATATTCTTGCACTGCCGCATCTTGTTTTGATGGGCTAATATATTTATTTATCGCATATTCCAGAATTTCTGGATAAATAAAAACGCGTAAATCGAACGGCACCCCCGAAGAGAATGGATAAACAGCAGCAAACAAACCCAGTGGCATGCAAATCAACATCAACATAAAGGTGAACATTTTCTTTCTCATTTCAACACCCCTGTACATTTTGATGCAACTTCGGCAACTTGTTTTATTGCCTTTATCTGGGTCGCGTTAAATACAGTCGCAGTCGCAGATGCGGCCGCAGACGCCCCAGCCAGCACATTAGACGCAGTGTTTAAATTCTTTTCTTTATCACTACGTGTCCCATCTGTATTTTTTTGCGACAGAATATTTTTACTGTTTGCCATTGCACTGGTCGTGGTACCCGCCAATCCCATGGCCGCACCAACCCCAGACGATATCATCGCCCCCTTGCCACGTTTGTTAATCTTGGAAATATCAACCAATTCAAAATCACCACAAGCGGACGCGATTGACTGTGCCTCGGCCACGTCTTCGCCATTTATACGCGCCTGCATAATTGCAGTACGCAGGTTCGAAACACTTTCCTTGCACGAATTTATCTGCGCGTCTAAATCCGCATCGACCTTGTTTTTTGCCGCAATAATTGTACCCGCAACGTTTGTCGCAGCACCCGTTGCCAATAATCCAGTACGCCAATTGCCCAGTTTCTTGGATTTATCTTGTAATTGCGACAATTCAGAATTTTTATTTTCACTATCGCCCAAATCAGTTGTCATCGCCTGAGCAAAAGCCTCGTAATCATGGCCAGTTCCTTCGACGACTTCTATACGTTTTTTTACTGTATCTTTCAAAGATTTTATTAATTCATCAATTTTTTTATCTGTTTTTTCCTTTACGATACCAACCACTGTTGCACCAACCCCAGTTGCAGCACCAACACCAGTTATCGCAGTGTTTATACCGGCCATTTTCTTTAAATCAGTCAATTCTTCATCAATTCCAACACAGGCTGTATATGTCGCACGCAACGCATCATTCAGTGTCAGCACACTAGCAGCCGCGGGGAAAGAGGATAAAAATGCAGTAATTACAACAAGCAAGCTTATTTTAGTCTTCATAACATCCCTCAACAACAATAGTTGTATTATAGCATATATACCAGACAAAAAAAACAAAAAACCGCCCAATTGGGCGGTAAAAGACTACGCAACTTTCTTATTTTCTTTCATAATTTCTACGGCGGGTTTCTTTCCGTTTACCACATCCGCATCGATAACGATTTCCGACAAATCATCTTTATCAGGCGCATCAAACATTGGCTGCATCAACACACGTTCCAATATACTGCGCAAACCACGCGCCCCTGTCTTGCGCGCAACCGCCATCTTTGCAATTGCCCGCAAACCATCATCAGTGATATTCAGGTTCACATTATCCATTTCCAGCATTGCTGCAAATTGCTTTACAATTGCATTTTTCGGCTCTGTCAAAATTTTTACCAACGCATCTTCGTCTAATTCCTGCAAAGTTGTTATAACAGGCAAACGACCGACCAACTCTGGAATAATTCCGAATTTAACCAAGTCTTCCGGTTCTACATCCTGCAAGAAATTTTTATTTTTGCGTTCTTCTTCGGATTCAACATATGCCCCAAAACCAATTCCGCGTCTTTGCGCAGTACGATTACCGATAATCTTGTTCAACCCATCGAATGCACCACCACAGATAAACAATATCTTGCTAGTATCCAGTTGAACTGTTGCCTCACCTGGGTGCTTGCGCCCTGCCCCACCTGCGGGAACATTGGCAACTGTACCCTCAATCAATTTCAACAAAGCCTGTTGTACGCCTTCACCAGAAACATCACGCGTCAACGATGGATTTTCAGATTTACGCGAAATCTTGTCAATTTCGTCAATATAGATAATTCCACGACTTGCGCGTTCCACATCAAAATTTGCATTTTGCAACAAACGGGTCAAGACACTTTCAACATCATCGCCAACATAACCCGCCTCGGTCAAAGTTGTCGCATCTGCAACCGCAAACGGCACATCTAACATACGCGCCAACGTTTGCGCGAACAAGGTCTTACCCGTACCCGTTGACCCAATCAGCAAAACATTAGACTTTTGAATTTCAACCTTGGTATTTTCCGCCATCATATGACGCTTATAATGATTATAAACCGCCACAGACAAAGTGCGTTTTGCATTATCTTGCCCAATAATATATTCGTTCAAGAAACTACAAATCTTTGACGGTGTTGGTAATTTAACGGCTTCCTTTACAACCTCGTGCTTGCTATCCTCGGCCATAATATCATTACACAGATTTATACATTCATCACAAATACAAACATTACGACCACTGACCAACTTTTTTACTTCATAAACAGCCTTGCCACAGAAACTACAAAACTGCTGATTATTTTCAGTTTTTGGTGTATTATCATCACTCATATCACTATTCCTATGGTAAAAAACTATTTGCGTTCCAAGACACTATCAATCAAACCAAACTTTTTGGCTTCATCTGCTGTCATCCAATTATCGCGTTCCATCGCATCAAATAATTCTTTTTCCTTGCGACCTGTAAACCCAGCCATTTGCTTAATCAAAGTCTGTTTAACACGCAACATTTCGCGTGCACGAATCTCAACATCTGTGGCCTGTCCTTGGAACCCACCCAACGGTTGATGAATCATAATGCTAGTATTTGGCAACGCGAAACGTTTACCTTTTTCACCCGCAGCCAGCAACACCGACCCCATTGATGCAACCAATCCCATACCAATTGTTGACACCGGCGCCTTGATATACTGCATAGTGTCCATAATTGCCCAACCTGCACTTACATCACCACCTGGGCTGTTAATATACATAGAAATATCTGCATTTGGATTTTCTGATTCCAAGAACAACAATTGTGCGACAATACTATTTGCCATAACAGGTTCAATTTCACCACCCACAACTATGATACGATCACGCAACAAACGCGAATAAATATCGAACGAGCGTTCACCACGTGGGGACTCTTCTATAACCATTGGTATTAATGCCATAATATAAAACCTCTTTATTAACTTAAGAAATTATACCATATAAAAATCCGATTCGCGAATACAAGATAAATATTCACATCCATTACAAGCATAAAAACCCATAAAAATATGGGCTTTTACTACAATATCTAAGTACATCACAGGTCGTGGACCAAGACTAACCGCACGTTACACCGCGTTTACCAAAGATTTTTGCCAAATCTATCGCTTCTAAGCCTTTTCTCAAACTCGCTGCCTTGTTAATTGACATCGAATTTACATTTTCCATACCTGTATTAAACTTACTAACCATATCAGTCATTTCAAATGCCTCTTTTAAAAACATCTCTCTGACGCGAACTTAATATACACCAACAAACCATTTTTGTCAAGTATTTTATTATTCTCGCGACCTATTTTTATTGCTCTATCGAATATTCCTCTACCTGAATTTCCATTGGTACAGGTTTTGGTTCTTCGGTATAGTGAATTTCTTTTACTACACGAACACGACGATTTTCAGCATTTGGTGTATTATCAGGTGTCGGCACAGCCAATCCCTCTTCCCCCGCAGACACAGCCACAATCTGACTTGCAGGGATTCCATATTTCACCAACATTTTCTGCACCGCCTCAGCACGTCTGCCCCCCAGTGCATAATTATAATTGCTTGTTCCTGCGGTATCAGTATGTCCGACAACAGAAACCTTGATATTTTTATTTTCCTGCGTTGCAGTTGCCAATTTTTTAATCAGTTCTTGATATTCTGGCTTTATTGTTGCTTTATTAAAGTCAAATCTAACTTCAAAAACTTCTTCCATTATATGCTGTGTTGGTTCCAATGGAATCTGCTGAACCTTAATCATAGTCTTTTCACCAGCCGCTGCCTGCAATTTATCCAAGCGCGCATTTATCGCCTGCAATTCTGCACGCATAGCCATCATCATATCGATAAATTCCGCACGACTGACTAATTCTTCGCCCAGCATTGGAATTTGTTTTTCAACAACAACTTCCTGACAGACAGGGCACTCTAAATCAGGGGCAACCAATACACAATCAGGACACTTTTCCGGTTCTGGACAAGCCTTACATTCTTGACACTTCTGACATTCCTGGCATTTTTCACATTCTGGACAATCCGGTGTCTGTGCGCACACTGGACATTCAACCGGTGGCATATCTTTTTCCATTACAGAAATCATAAACGATGGCGCCACCACACCTGAATCTGAATTTTGCACCTGTTGCTGTTGTTGACATTCCAAGTCATCATGCTGACACCCCTGAACAGACAAGGAATTATTACTATCGCGCACACTATTATCTGTTGCATTCAATGTATTATTACTATCAGTTACACTGTTATCTGTGGCGCTTTTATTAACCGTTTTATCCCCACCAAAGATATTTTGATTAAACACCAGCGGACGCACAGGCTCTGGATTAATCAAGTGTTGCGGCACATTAACATTATTAACTACAATAACTCCTTCGCGCGGACGGGACGAAGTACGAACAGAATTCATAGAATAAGTATCTGGATAATAAGTCTGTGCAGTTTCAACCGATATATTTCTCTCTGACGATGGCATCACTGGCGCACTGCCCTGCGATGTTTCCATCACCGATTGAACTTCCATTTTACCAAAGGACGAATCGGTTGCGCTTTTTGTTTTTGTGAAACAAGTTGATTCCTCTGATATAACGGTTTCGCCATTAACAATGGTTATTTTTGCACAATTCTTCAAAACATCCAACGCTTTCAAGAACCGAACACGACACTGTTCTGCCGTTTCAAACTGTCCACTTGCACTTGCCGACAACCAGCAATCAAATTTAGCCTGCAATTCTGCCGCCAAATCAGGAACAGCCTGCGCCACATCACTTTTTAAATACTCAATCAATTCATTATATGAATTATTTAAATCAAATGCTTCCTGTTCGTTTTCAACCGGCCAATTATCCAAAGATTCGGGGAACGGCACTTCTCCACTAAATGCTGCAACCGCCTTATTTGCAAACAATTCGCCAATATCTGGATATCCACTTGTGCGCGCATTATAAATCGCATAAGAACGATAATTCATTGCCAATTGATTCAAGAAAGAATCTTTATGCGGTGCGGAATAAACATCCAAAGCCTCAACATAATCAACAGTTGGTGTAACAAAATCTTGTTCCATAACGGGTTCTGTTGAACGCGCACACGCAGTTAAAACCGCAACCAAGGCCAACAAAGCCGTTGTTTCACGCACAGATTGCATCCCAGCAGGCATAATTTTCATAATAAATTCCCTTCTTTTCATTTAATCTTTATTATTATACGTTTTTTTAGATATTTAGTAAAGCAAAAACATCAACAAAAAAAGTCCCCCATCTGGGGGACTTTACCTAAATTCCATATTATTATTTATCCAATGCAGCCTTGATTTGTTCTGCTGGGATTGCACCAGGGAATGCTTCTTCACCGATGATTAAGAAAGGTGTACCTGTGATTTCAAAGCGTTGTGCCAAATCACGAACATGTGCCAATTCACGTGCAACGATTTCACCATTCATATCTTCTTTCAGTTTTGCAGTATCCAAGCCAGCTTCTTCGGCAAATTTCATGATATTCTTTTCAATTGCCTCTGCCAATTTTTTCTGATCTTGAATATTTTCCTCTGGACGATATTCACGTGTCATAATCATATCTGTCAGCTTTGCTGCCTTATCTGCATCTTGAATTTTTGCAGCAATCATCGCGCGTGCTGGGCCATCAGACATTACACCATGAATTGAAAAGTTTTTAACAACAACTTTTACATCGTTGCGTTCATCCAAAACGCGATCCAATTCACCATGTACACGACGGCAGTAACCACAAGATGCTGCTGTCCAAACATAGATTGTTTTTTCTGCATCCTTGTTACCCAGAACAGGTGCATTTTCAATCATTTCAGCGGCACTTTCGCGAACATATTTGCGAATCGCTTTATTTTTATCTTCGTTTTGTTTTTTCTGCATACCTTCAACCATTTCTTGAACGATACCAGGATTAACATCTGTCAGATAATATGGAACATACAAACGACAAACACTGCCTGCCAACAACAGAACAGCGATTAATTTGATTAAGTGTTTTGTAAATTTCGCGCCATCTGCAGGTTTCTTATCGCCAGATTTCAGCAATGCGCCACCAAACAAGAACAACGCAGCACCCAAAACAAGTACTAAAATTGTCAACGTCATGATTTTTCTCCTTCTTATGTTGAACTAAGCATACAATAACAAATTTTTTTCAAAGCGCAAGAACTAAATAACAGAAAAAATTAATTTATTTTCAAAATATCGCGCATTATTGGCATAGGCACCCCCTGTTGCACACAAACGCTTTCCAAGAATCGTTTTGTGATATTCAAATTTAACGGCAATTTATAGACTTTATCTAAATAAGGCATTGCACACTTATCACATACTGCGCGCGCAGTTCGTGGCGACAAATACCCCAGATTTTGTGTTCCGCCACACCCCGAACAACGCGACAAATCCAACGCATAACCCAAATCGTGTAACAAAGACACTTCCCAATTTAAATATTCTGAAAATAAATTTTGCTGTAAACTTTGCAACAACCCCAATGTTTTTAGATACAAAGCATCATATACCTCGCGCTCTGGCAACAAAGTGGCCAACAAACCGAACGCAGCATTCATTAGCATCAAACCCGTTTGATTTGATATTAACCCAGCCGCCAAGTTTCTTTCACTTTCCCAATGAAACACCCCCAGTTGTGAATCCAAGCGCGCCCCCCAAACAACATTTCCCACCTGTCCAACCATAGGTCTATTTTTTTTTGCCACAACCGCGCCCCGCAACAAACCGATCAGAATTCCACAATCACGTGAAAATATCCGCGCAATCGCATCACGTTCATTAAAAGGCTTTAATTCTATCAAGATACCATCTGATTCTAACTTCATATCACGCGACAGTATAAACAAAAAATCGAAACAATTGAAAGTATTTTTACAATATGCTATAATAGCAACGTTATCAGATTTTTTTTCTGATAATGGGGTGTCGAAACCCGAACATAGTGCCCAAAGGAAATTTGGAAAAAAACTCCAACTAATAATCTGGTTGGAGGGTTGGCGGAATATACTGAATACGCCACACTATTCTATGTTATAGTTTCGAACCTCCAACCACTTTGATTTCATTGTGGTTTTTGTTTTAACAAAAAAAACATCCGGAGGAATGAAATGTACAAAAAACTATTAACAACCTTCTTAATCTGCGCGCCAATGTCGGCGGTCGCAAATATTCCATCAACCGAATATGTACAACAACAAATCGCATCACAAATCGCAACCGCGGTATCGTCTAAGGTTGATACATCAGCATCCGCGAATCAGACAATGGCGGGAACTTATACTGTTTCCGGCACAATTGATGTTACTGGTGCGATAATTGTACCAACTGCAACCTTGCCAACGGCGGAATAATTTATAGGGGGACAGGTATGCGAAAAATATTGTTTGGTGTTTT
>JAFXFG010000038.1 GCA_017520675.1 Alphaproteobacteria bacterium | reverse complement strand
ATACCTGTATGAAATCTGGCCAGATGCCACATCAGATCAGGTTAATGATATGTACTGTAACGCAACCAAATTGTCTGATTATGCCACGATGCCAACCGTATGGAAATAATCCCGACTGCAACACCAGTTTCTGTGTCAAAGCACAGAAGAAACACCGGCTTTCGTCCTCCCCGCCGGTGTTTTTTTATTACATTCCTTACCCCCCCCACCAAACCACACCCCGAACTTTTAACAAAACTTGCCCGCAACACGAACTTTTAACAAGAGTTGTCACTCTGTGGCTTTTTCGGCCCCCGCCCTCGTTCTTCGTCATACCTGCGCAGGCAGGTATCCATTGCCCCGCAGGGACATATTTTTGCAAATTTTTGTGGGTGAATGCCCCACAGGCCCCAGATGTAATCTTTATTAAATCCCCACCATCTGCATCAATCCCTTGCAAGTAAATCAAACGACCGGTGTTAAAATCAGAAAGTTATTCGCTAATCTTTAAATTTGGGCGCGCATTGCGTAAATTTTGCAGGGCCTGTGCCTGCGCTTTCTTAAATTCTGATGGGTTCCAGATTTGAAAACTATTCCCGCGTCCTACAAACAGGGCTGTATCTGTTATTCCTGCATGTTCCAGCATATCTGATGGAATAATAACGCGACCGGTTACATCGAACGCCAATTCGCGCGCGTCTGCAAACAGCATCGCAGTCAGATTATCTAAATCATTATCAAACAGTCCCATTTTATCTGTGGCTGTTGCCATCTGTTCCATACGCGACATAGAAACCCCTTCGATACAATTGTGTGTAAAAGACCGAAACAGCACCACGCCTGCGAATTTTTCATCCGACACAGCCGCCCGAAAGGAAGCGGGTACAGATATGCGTCCTTTGGTATCCAAACGATTTTCATAAGATGAGAGAAACAATGACATTTTGTTCTTTTCCTTTAAAAATTAAGGACGTCTGTTCCTTTTTCCTTTCTGGCTTGATTTGAATGTAGCACGACGATTTATGGTTGTCAATGACAAATCATAATCTTTTTATGGTATTTTATGGTTTAATAGGTAAAAAATCAAAAAATTAAAATAAAATGCAAATAATTGCATTTTGTGCTTGACCTGCGATTCGTTTTTGTTCTAAGATATTTGTATAGACAAGGGAAAAAGAAATTAAATCTTCAAGAAAGTGCCAAAAACTGCGGTTTTTTGAAGAAAAATAGGAAATAAAAAATAAACTTTATCTGAATTTTTGTAAATACGTTTGTGTTTACACAGAAACAGGTAAAAAAACAACAAATAACACCCAGAAAGGAGGGGTCGCACGAATGCCAAAGAACGTAAAAGAAATAATGATTGCCTTGAACCAAGTTTTAACAACAACTGTTTGGGTTAACGAAGATCGTCAAATTATATCATTGGCAGACGAATTGAAAATTGGCCACAACAATGCGCCGCGTTCTATCGAAGATTTGCCACGTGCGTCTTTGGTTGGTGCGTATGTTTCATTACAGATTCGTACAGACAATTTTGATACAGCCGCTGAGTCCATGGAAACAAAAGTATTGGCATTGCGTGTAAAAGAAATGGTCTTTGCAGAGGCTAAAAAGATTATGGACAGCGCAGATAACTCTGCTGAATCCACAAACGTTGCAATGGCTGCATAGTCAGGATTATTGCGAACGTATTACAGTTTCTGGTTACCCAGAAGGAAGGGAGTAGCCGCCGTCAAGTAATTGCCGGCGGTGAATTTTTTTTAATGATGTGAAATAAAGTGCAATATCAAACTGATAAAAAACACGACGGTAATAACAGCAAGTATAATTTTCTGTGTTTTATGAGATTGGTTTGTATTGCAGTGTTCACATTTGCAACCGCAATCGCGCAGTATCAGCCACCAAGACAGTGCCAACATAGCCCCGGAAAACACAAACAACCAAGGTTCCAGCCAATGTGGCAACAAATGAAAATGTGCGGCATCCGGCGCGACTAAGCCAACGACGGCCAGCACCAGTGGCAAACCGCAACAAAAGATATGTGGCGCGATAGTTGCAATAAGACCGATTTTAACGGCTTTGTTTTTCATTTGTGTTCCTTTGTTATCTTAAAGTTTATTGGCGTCCCCAGCAGGCGGTTCTTCGTCCTGTGTGAACTTGGCGTCCCCAGCAGGACTCGAACCTGCATCTAATTCTTAGGAGGAACTTGTTCTATCCTGTTGAACTATGGGGACGACGACAAGATATTATAATAAAACAAAAGCAGAATCAAATTATTTTTTTATACTAGTATTGACAAATAAAAAATATGTAGTATATTTACCGCGGTAAAAAAAAAGGAAAATTTATGGCGCGCGATACATTAAAAGTAACGATTGTTCAAGAAACAGGCGAAGATGGTGCTCTTGAAAATGTAAATATTGATTTGTTTGAACATTTACAGGGGTCGCAAAACCAAGATTCGATACTTGTTGTGTCGGATATTCGTCTGCCAAAGGGCAAAAAACGTCCGTTACCGAATTTTTCGACTGTTTTTATGGATTCCGGAATATTTGATACGGGTGATTGGTGTATTGGTCCTGAATCTGTGTTGCCATTTGGCGCATCCGAATTAATATGTTTGCATTCTATTTCCAGTATTGGTGATTTGATGAATCTTTTGCCAGAAAGCATTCAGATTGTGCGTGTCAGAAACAGTATCTTTAACAATATTGGCAAGAAGGAAGATGTATCAATTGCTAAATCGTTTATTGAATTATACCCAGATGTGGTCGTTTATGACGAGCGTGGCCAAACCCTGACTCAAAAGGTCTTGGAAAAAACGCAGACAATAAGCACACTTGAAAAACAGCCAGTATCAGAAATTAATTCTGATAGTCCAAAGGTTGCATTAAAAACATCAGATTGGGTTTCTGCAGATGAATTTATTGCGTATGTAAGGGCTGAAAAAATATTTATTGATGTATCTGATACAGATTTAAAGCGGTATTTTCAACAGGCGCGTAGTAAAAAGTCCGGGCTAAATATAGAATCACAGATTATGTTACGCACAGACAATGAGGGTGTATCGTGCATAAAAAAGTCAGATGTTGATACGGTTATTGGCTATATTAAACAATTGCAACAGCAAAAGGCTGATAAGGATAAAAAGAAAGTTCCTGCAAAGAAAAAACAGGACGAAACCACCAATGTGCAAGAAGAATCATCGGAAACAATTTCGGTGTCGCCTGTGTATTGCCTAGATGGTAAAGAAGTGGCCAAGACAAAAATAAAAAAATATTTTACTAAAAAAGTCAAAAAGCAGATTCCAAAAAACGCTATGCTAGATGTCTTAAAGACGATTAAAAAGGTTAATATAAATCCTGGGGCTACCAAAGGCGAAAATGTATTTTATATTGATGACAACGGTGATATGTGTTCTTTGCCGACGCTGGAATTCAAGACCGCAAAATGTCTGTGTCAGGCATTGCCTAATAATAATGCGGCACGAATTGTTTGGGCGTTAAAAGGCGATATAATGGTTGCGATTAATTTCTTTAAAAATCATGGTGGCGATAAAGAGGCAAATGTATACAAACAGTATATCAGAAATATAACAGACAAAGATGTGCCAAATATTGATGAGTGTATTTCAGTTGAAGACTTGATAAAGGAAATGTATGATGGGGGTGATGGTCTGGATACTGATGGTGCTGACGATGCATTAAAAACATCGAAGAAAGAGCATAAAAAAGTCGCGGAAACAAAGTCTGAAAATGTTTTGGTGCCGAAAAAAGAAGAAACGGCAAAAAAAGAAACAGCAAAAAAAGAAACGGCAAAAAAAGAAACGACTGATGTTGCGCCTGTTCTAACCGAAGAAAAAAAATCAATCAAAGATGTTGCATCTGATGCAGTGGAAATGGTAAAAACGGTTGTTTCTGAAAATACGAATACAGACGAAAAAGAAGCGATTGATTCATCGGATGCGGAATTTACAAAAATGCCAACTTGGGTAGATATTGCGTCGATTGCGGGCAAAATAATCCAAGAATATGAACTGACTAGCAAAAAAATAACAAGGGTAGAGCGTGGCATTTCCGAAACGCAAGATGTGAAAAAGAAGTTAAAACTTGCGACCGTCTTGGTCGATTTGCTGGGACAGCAAGTGGATTTGAAAGAAAAAATGCAAGAATTAGAACGCATTAACAAGACCCTAGAGGATTTTCAGGCGGATTTAACAAGGGCAAAATATAAGTAATAATAGTTTTTGTCTGTAAAAAATCCTATGTGATTTTTATTGCAAGTTCGAATTTGTGCCTGTATAATGCCGATACTAAAAAACAACAAAGGAAAGGCATAATATGGGCAGCAGATTGATTGGTTATGGTTCTTATTTGCCAGAACATATAATGACTAATCAAGATTTTGAACGCGTAATGGATACATCCGATGAATGGATAACAACCCGCACTGGGATTAAGCAGCGACACTTTGCGCGTGATGACGAAACTGTTGCAGATATGGCAACGATTGCCGCACAGCGTGCGCTGGATAATGCCGGATTGACTGTCCAAGATATTGATTTAATTATGGTTGCAACCACAACGCCAGAGCTGGACTTCCCGTCTGTTGCGGTTCAGGTTGCTGGTCGTCTTGGCGCAAAAAATAATGTTCCTGCGTTTGATTTGCGTGGTGCATGCACAGGTTATATTTATGCCTTGCATTGTGCGCGTGGATTTTTTACGGCTGGTATGCACAGGCGCATAATGATAATTGGCGCAGAGAAGATGACCCGTTTTATCGATATGTCTGACCGCTCGACGGCTGTATTATTTGGTGATGGGGCAGGGGCCCTGATTTTTGAGCATTCGTCATCCAGTTATTCTGGTATTATTGACACTGTTGTAATGTCTGATGGTGGTGCATTTGATTGTTTGCATGGTACGCCCGATCACAAAATATCGATGAATGGCCCAGAAACATATCGGCGTGCGGTTCAGTGTATGCCTGCGGCTGCGCGCTATATAATGCAGCACGCAGGAATAACATCTGAAAACATAGACTGGATAATTCCGCATCAGGCGAATCTGCGTATTATACACAGTTGTGCTGCGCACTTGGACTTTCCATTGGACAAGATATTAATAACTGTTGACAGGCACGCAAATACCAGTGGCGCATCAGGTGTTTTGGCCTTGGCATATGCGTTTGATAATGGTATTATAAAGGCAGGACAATTGGTTTTATATCCCGCGTTTGGCAGTGGGCTGACCTGGGGCGCGGCATTGATAAGGGTTTAAAGAAAAAACAAAAAGACATAGGGGTAAGAAATGGCAACGATAACAAGAAATGATTTAGCAAACAGATTACGTGAACGTTTTGGATTAACGACTTCGGACGCGTATAAAATGATTGATGTAGTATTTGATGAAATATGCGAATCCTTGATTAACGGGGAAGAGGTTAAGTTTGCAGGTTTAGGCAGTTTCAAGATTTTGGACAAGGCCGCGCGTATGGGTCGTAATCCTAAAACAGGCGAAAGTGCGATAATTTCTGCGCGTCGTGTTGCGACCTTTCGCCCCAGCAACGAATTTCGCGACCGCGTTGCCAAGAAATAAAAAATCCCCAATTTGGGGATTTTTTTTATTGTGTTAATAAATATGATTGAAAAAAAGAACAATTGTGATATAATAAACGTGTCGTTAATGAATCTTGTTAACGATGGGGTGTAACGACCCTTGCGCAAAGCGTCCGATTATATGAAATTGGCGCGCCGTTTGGCGTGTTTTTTGTATGATGGGCGGAATTTATCAAACTCCTGACCTCTGGTCAGGAGGGCTTGCGAATATATTGAATAAGCAGCACAATACTTTGCGATTGTCGTTAACCTCCTGACCACTTTGATTACATCGTGGTTTTTTAATTGCAAAACACAGGGGGAATGCAATGCACAAAAAACTATTAACACTAACCTTAATCTGCGCGCCAATGTCGGCGGTCGCAAATATTCCATCAACCGAATATGTACAACAACAAATCGCATCCCAAATCGCAACCGCTGT
>JAFXFG010000037.1 GCA_017520675.1 Alphaproteobacteria bacterium | reverse complement strand
TTCGGTCGATTTTTTAAGATTTTTATAATTGTGTTTTCTCGTATTCGCCATGCGCTATGCTCTGGCGTATCCCTTCATCGCCCCCAGGTTAAAATCAAAACCGCCCATTTTGGGCGGTTTAAGATTTTAATTTCCTGGCGGAGATGAAGGGATTCGAACCCTTGATACGGTTGCCCGTATACCACATTTCCAATGTGGCGCACTAGACCAACTATGCGACATCTCCGGATTTTTGTTTATTCTTCATCAGATGTTTCTTCGACTTCTTCAACCGCTTCTTCGGCAGTCATCGGTTCAACATCATCGCTGGCCAATGATGCCTCTAATTCAGCATCTATTTCACGTAACAATGGGTCTGTTGTGCCAACCTCTAATGTTTCTTCACCATCTAATGCAGTTGGAGTTTCTTTGTACGACTGAACAAATTCATGACGCACTGCATTAACATCCAATTTGCCACTGGCAATTTCGCGTAATGCAACAACTGTTAATTTATCCTTGTCCTGTGGCACAACAGGTTCTGCGCCACCATTTAAATCACGAACGCGTTGAGTCGCCAACATACCAAGTTCATAACGGCTTTCTACGTGTGGTAATGTATCTGAATTTGTTGTACGTGCCATTTCTTAATTCCTTTGTTGAAATCGTTTTTAGCCAGGTTATAATGCCCTATGGATGGTCAAAATGCAAGAAGAAAATATAAAAAACAATATAAAAACATTATCTTTTGGTTGCCGATTGAATTCTTTGGAGGCAGAAAGGATTCAAAAAATGCTGAATACCTGTGTAAAAACAGCGATTGTAGTCAATACTTGCGCCGTTACCGCAGAGGCTGAGCGCCAATCCGGACAAGCAATTAGAAAAATCGCACGCGAAAATCCAAACGCACCTATTTTCGTAACAGGTTGTGCTGCAACAAGAAATCCTGATTTGTTTGCACAGATTCCAAATACTATGGTCGTTAGTAATTTTGATAAAATGAATATAAATGCATATATTTCCGCGTTAGAAAACGCACCTTGTGATATAAAGACACCGGGAATTACAAAATTCAAAAGTACTGACGCAAAATTTTCTAAGCAGTTTATTCAAATTCAAAACGGTTGCAATCACAGTTGCACATACTGCATTACCAGAAAGTTGCGTGGTACAGCCGTTTCTTTTGATTATGAGTCTATTTTAAGTGATGTGCAGGCAGCGGTCCAAAATGGATTTTATGAAATTGTACTGACGGGGGTCGATATTGCGTCTTATGCGATGCGCAAGGACGGCAATCCGTTCCTGTTATCTGATTTGTGCAAGGCTTTACTTAATGATGTGCCAGAAATAAAAAGATTGCGTTTGTCATCAGTTGACCCAGCGGTTCCTGATGTAAAAAATATAATTAATTTGATTCTGACAGAAAATCGTATGATGCCACATATGCACTTTTCCATGCAGTCGGGGTCAGATACTATTCTGCGCGCAATGAAACGCAGACATACCGCCCAACATGTGCGCGACTTGGTTGCAATGGCAAACGGTAAAATTTCATTTAGTTGGGATATAATTTGCGGATTCCCAGGCGAAACAGATGCACTGTTTGAAGAAACACTTTGTTTGGTTCAAGATACAAAACCAATAAAAATTCATGCGTTTCCTTTTTCGCCACGACCAGACACAGTGGCTGCGACTATGCCGGAACAAGTTGACAGGTCTGTTTCTAAAAAAAGAGTAAAAATTATTACCGATTTATCTAATAAAATTCGTGCAGATTTTATGAATAATCAATTAGGTAAAACTGTTCAGGTCTTGGTCGAAGAAAACAATATCGCGCGCGACCCACACGATATCGGGGTTAAAATTGTCGGGCGCGCCCTGCCCCCACGTACAATCTGCGATGTAAAAATAATTGATGTCAAGGACGATTATTTTATTGGCAATGCGATTTAGAATTGTTATTATCAAAAGCATGAAAAAGAAATTATTTACTTTATTTTTAATGTTGGTATGCAGTGTCGCAGGGGCAGAAGAATTCAAAACCAAGGCGAAATCTGCATTTCTGATTGACTATGATTCTGGGACAGAAATTTTTGCAAAAAATGCAGATATATTAATGCCACCGTCTTCGATGATAAAGTTGATGACGCTGGCGGTTCTGTTCGATGAATTAAAGGCAGGCAATATAACACTGGATACCAGATTCCCAGTTGGTGAAAACGCAGACTATAATCGTCCAGAATGGTATCCAGCCAGCAAGATTTGTCTGGTCGCAGGTCAGGATATTTCTGTGCGCGACCTGATATTGGGTTTAATTGTGTTATCTGGTGGCGATGCGTCAATGGTAATCGCAGAAAAATTAGGCGGGACCGAGATTGCCTTTACCGCAATGATGCAGAAAAAAGCCCGTAGTATCGGGATGGAACAGTCTACGTTTGGTAATGCTAGTGGACTGCCAGACCCTAATAATTTGATGACCAGTCGCGAACTGGCAATCTTGGCAGAACATTTGATAACAGACTATCCAGACTTGTACCCGATGTTCGCAACAAAACGCTTTGAGTTTAACGAACATAAAACAGACTGGTGCAAAGAATGGGGGCGAACACATACAGTCAACTATAACAAACTGTTATTCAATATGCGTGGTGCAGACGGTCTGAAAACCGGTCATACATCAGATGGGGGCTATGGTATGGTCGCCAGTGCCAAGGTGGGTGGTCGCAGACTGATTGGGGTAATTAATGGGTTTAACGGCAAAGGACATGAAGCCTTGGCGGCCGAAATGAAAAAATTGCTGGAATATGGTTTCGCAACGACCAGCAGTAAAACTTTCTTTCAACCAGGGGACGCAGTTGCAGAAATTCCCGTTTGGTACGGTAAAGAAAAAACTGTAATCGCAACTGTTGAAAAACCATTCACAATTACATTTCATAAAGATTCTGGACTTAAAGGTGTACGGGTATTGGCACGATATGACGAACCTGTGCCCGCCCCTGTTTATACAGGAACCAAGGTCGGTGAAATAGTGGCAGAAAAATACGGCAAGGTCGTTGCACGCGCACCACTGGTTACCAAAAACGATGTAAAAAAAGTGCGTTTCTTGGGACGCGCAATAGAAAATATCAAAGTAATGTTGGGACTGCAATAAAATGGCACCGCGTAAAAAAAATGTTAGTCAATATAATTTTCCACACCCAATGGACAACGATTGTCTGGTGGGACACGGCGATGTTATGAGCCGATTTATCAACGCATGGAATAATCGCGATACTCATCCAATACACCCTGTGTGGATGCTGACAGGACCACAGGGTATTGGCAAGGCTACATTGGCATATAAAATTGCAAAAATGGTGTATGGAAATATTGGCGACTTCTTTATAATTGACCAGGACAGAAATATCGATAAAGACGGCAAACCAAAACCAGATGGCAAGGTTATTTCTGTGTACACTGTTCGGGCCATGATTAATAAAATGCAAATGTCGTCTATGTCTGGGGACTGGCGCGTGATTTTGATTGACTCGGTCGATCAGTTGAATAATTTTGCATCAAATGCAATATTGAAACTGCTGGAAGAACCACCTGAAAAAACTTTATTCTTGCTGGTTGTTCATCAACTGGCGAATGTTTTGCCAACGGTTCGTTCGCGTGCACGCGTTGAAAAATTACGACCACTGTCGATATCTGAATTACGTGAATTGTGCGCGCGTTTTTTGCCCGAAGAAGACATTAGCACAGATACACTAAGGCTGGTTAACGGCAGTTTTGGAAAAATCGCAAATCTTAAACAAACAGGTGGCGATGTTATCTATGCAGAACTGATTGATGTCCTGAATAATAAGCACGCAACCAGCGCTGATGCGATGGCTGTGGCGAAAAAAATAGCCCCTGCACCTGAATTATATGGTATTTTGCTGGATGCGATTGCAAGTTTCGGGCTGGCCGATCTGTATCCTGCGGCAACACGTTCTATTGCAGATATAAAAAACATATATCTGGAACCAGAAATTGGAATATTTAAAATTATTATGGATATAAAAAAATGTTTATAGATACTCATTGTCATTTGACTGATAATTATTGCGAAGGGACAGATAATAACGATATAATTATGCGCGCCAAAGATGCAGGTGTGGGAATCCTTGTTTGCCCAACCGCAGACCCAGAAGATATACCCGCTGCACTGAAATTGGCAGATAATAACAAGAATATATTTTGCACAATCGGCATACATCCTGAACACGCAAATGCAGACGCGACAAAATATCTGACAGATGAAGTTATGCGACATCCGCGCGTTATTGGTGTGGGGGAAATCGGGTTGGATTACCACTATAACGCAGACAGTCGCGCAGAACAGATAAAATTATTTGAACAACAACTGGATATTGCGCGCAGGTATAGCCTGCCGGTTGCAATTCATACGCGCGAAGCCGAAGAAGATACAGCCGCAATTTTATCTGGGGATGTTACTGGGGTTATGCATTGCTTTACCAGTTCATGGGATTTAGCAAAGAAAATGCTGGATCGTGGATTCTTTTTTTCTGCCAGTGGAATATTGACATTTAAAAATGCGCTTGATTTGCGCGAAACATTTGCTAAGATTCCGTTGAATCGCGTTGTTATCGAAACAGATGCCCCATATTGCGCGCCTGTGCCATATCGTGGTCAAAGATGCGAACCAGCAATGGTTGTTGAAACGGCACGCGTTTTGGCGCAGATAAAGGGTGTGTCGTTATCTGAACTAGAAACACAACTGATGAAAAATGTCAAAGATTTGTACCCCAGAATTGAATTCTGAATTAGTACACTAACCGTTTCTGTGAGTAAAACACAGAAGAAACGCCGGCGTCCTCCCAGCCGGTGTTTTTTTATTCTTGGGTGTGGGTGGTGTTGGGTTGGGTATAGCCACCCCGATACCAATTAAGGACAATAAATATCCAAAAAAAATTAGACTTCAAAATTATAGTTTTTTACAGACTTAACAATTGCATCAACAATCTTATTTTGATGTTTATCAGATTTTAACAATTTCTCTTCTGCCGAATTCGACAAGTGCCCAATTTCCAATAATGCCCCAGGAATAGTAGAACGCAAGACCGCAAACGGTGCGTGTCGTACATCTGGACCAGGTTGTTGCTCAATACTGGCGCGTTTAAAAGACTTTGCGCAACCATTTGCGTATTCTTCTGACATTTCCGCCACAGCATGTTGTTGTAAAGACGACAGCGCAATACGAATATTTTCTTCGAATTCAGTAAAGCCTTCTACCCCGATTTTATCCGCGGCATTTTCTGCCTCAGCCAATTTGCGTGCCTCTTCGTCAGATGCCTTTTCCGACAGAGTATAAATAGAAAAACCTTTCATTTTACGGCTTGGGTTTGCGTTCGCGTGCAAAGATATAAACAGGTCTGCCTTGCGTTTTTCAGCAATTGATGCACGTTCAGCCAATTTTAAATATGTATCATTACTGCGTGTTAAATAAGTTTTAAAACCATTTGAATCCAGCTTGGATTTTAGTTTTTTTGCAACAGACAACACAATATCCTTCTCACGCGTTCCGCCACGACCGATACAACCAGGGTCTTTGCCACCATGCCCTGCATCGACAACGACTATGTATTTTCGTGCCGCAGTAATCGCAGTTGTTTGTGTCGCGGCGGATGTTGTATAGGTTGCTGATGGTGCGCCGGCAACAAAATCCAGAACCAGACGATAATCATTATCGCCATTTGGTTCCAGCAATAAAATCGATGATTTTGAAATTTCAGAAATAGGCTTTTTCAAATCTGCGACAATTTGCAGTTTATCGCCAACCTGGGATTGTGAAATTTTACTGACCAATGCATCAGTTGCCAACTTTGGTTTTACAGTTGTATTTGCGCCTGTGTTTGACAAAGTAACAACCAATTGATTTTCTGGATAAGACAGCGAATAAGATGGTCGATTTGCGGTTTCTATGACCAGTCTGGTTTTGTTTCCTGGTTGTATTCCTGTTCGCAATCCGCGCAAAGTGTTTCGCGCAGCCAAAGCCATACGGGGCAAAGCCGTCATTGCAACAATTGAAAAACCAGTGATTTTTAAGAGTCCGCGCCTAGTGATTTTCATATCTTGAACATTATATCAAAAAACAGCATTTTATTCAAGACCATTCAATACAAAAAAGCACCATTGTTTTTATTATAACATCCCTAATTAGTGGCGGGCAAATCCCATGGGGTTGACTTTATACAACATAAAAAACCACACCAAATGGTGTGGTTTTTTGACTGTGACAGCTTATTATTGTTTTCCCTCTGTTCCAATTCCACCGCCAGGACACTCGCTTGGTTTGTTTGTACAATAATTTTCGGTAGTAAGCGCTTTGCTCTCCAATGTATCCACAGCGTCATCAACACCCGCGATAGCATCAGCAACGGTAACTCCATTGAATTTTGACAAATCACCAATCTTGCCATCAACTGCTTCTGCGGCTGTCTGAGCAGTGCTTGCGGCTGCGGCTGCATTATCTGCGGTTGATTTAACACCCGCAATAGCCTCGGCAACTGTGGCATCCTTGCCAGTTACCACACCTGCCAAATTACCAATCTTGCCATCAACTGCTTCTGCGGCTGTCTGAGCAGCGCTTGCGGCATCAGCTGCTGCCACTGCTTTTGCATCAGCTGCTTCTGCGGCTGTCTGAGCTTTTCCTGCGGCTGTATTAGCAGCGCTTGCAGTTGCAGATGCTGTGTTTGCAGCAGACTGAGCAGCGGTTGCGGCTTCGGACGCTGCAGCTGCAGCTGTAGCATTTTTCTGTATATCAGCTGCCATATCAGTAAATGCTTTACTGCTGGCTATTGCATCATTAAGCCCATCGTTGCTTACATAATCGGCCAATGCTGCATCGCGGGCTGTCGCTTCTTTGCCTACCTCTGTAGCAACATAACTCTCGGTTGCGTAGCCATTTAAATCTGTCTTTGTTGCATATGTGCCGCTTAGACCGTCTATTGCAGACTCGCGTGCTTCTTTTTCTGCGCTAACCGCACTGTCAATCGCGCTGTTCATACCCTCTGTGTCGGTATATAGTGCAAACTTGTTATTTATTTCTATATCTTTGGCCTCTAATGCGTCAACACGTGTTTTCAAGCCTGAGACGTCTGTGCTGACCCCGGCAATTAAGTCTGTTTTAAACTGATTGTTGTTAAGAAGCTCATTTGCAATGTTATTTGGGTCAACCTTTTCGGTAACAAGATCTTCGACCGTAGAAACAGTCACAAATGTGTTCAGGCCTTCGATGTCTTCCTTAAGCTTGCTTGTTAAAACATAATCGTTCAATGCTGTCTTTGTTGCATAGTCTCTTTCCAAATCTTCAGTTTTGGTATAATCTTTAAACAGACAATCTTTTGTTGTGCATGTGTCATCGTCTGTTATTTTGCTGATAACAAGTCCTTTTGTAAAATCTGAGGTCTTTAAATATTCAGCAGTCTCTAATGCACCAACACGATTACCCAAGCTATCAACAGCATTTATTGTTGCATATGTCTTGTTAAGTCCTGCAGTAAATGTCTCATTCTTTAACAACGCATCAGCTAATGAGGCTTCGGCCACATTATTGCGTGTTATGAACAGGGCCTCGCCATTTTCATCCTTAATACCTATGATGTCATCCTTTAGGTCATTACGTGTTATGAACAGAGCCTCGCCATTTTCATCCTTAAGACTAGTTTTCAGAACATAACTGTCCAATTCTGGCTTTGTTGCATAGTCTTTTGCCAAATCTGCAGTTGTGGTATAATCTTTAAACAGACATTCTTTTGTTGTGCATGTATTGTCTGTTATTTTGCTGATAACAAGTTCTTTATTTAATTGTTCAAGCGGATCTGGTACGCCACCGTCATTTCGCAACAATCCTTTGTCTTTTAGTAAATCAACTGTATCCGATGATGTCATCAACTTACCATTCTTCATCTTTGTAAGATTTTCCTCTGTAAAATCTGAGGTCTTTAAATATCCAGACAAATCAATTTCGCCACCACTTGCCGCATCGGCAATCTTTTTATCAACCGTTTCCTTGCTGTAATAGTTATTTGGTATCGCGTCAACTGTGTCCTTTACAGCTTTAAACGCTGTTATTGTTGGCAATTTATTTTCAATAATACCAATAACAGTGTCTTCATCAACAACAAGTTCCAGACCAGATATACCATCCGCAACCTGACCCGCTACACAATTCTTGGTCAAGCAGATTTCTGTGTCAGAAATATTCTTTAATTCAGTCCCTAGGTCTTCTTTTGCCAGATAGCCAGACAAATCGATTTCGCCACCCGTCACAGCATCGGCAATCTTTTTATCAACCGTGGACATGCTGTAATAGTTATTTGGTATCGCGTCAACTGTGTCCTTTACAGATTTAAATGCAGTTGAATTTTCTGTTAAGACTTTATTTTCGCTAAATTGATTACCAATAATGCTAATAACAGCATCTTCATCAACACCAAGGTCTAGACCGGCTATACAATCCTTGGTTAGACAAATTTCTGTGTCAGAAATATTCTTTAATTCGCCAATTAATTCATTTTTTGCCAGATAGCCAGACAAATCGATTTCGCCACCCGTCACAGCATCGGCAATCTTTTTATCAACCGTGGACATGCTGTAATAGTTATCTGGTATCGCATCAACTGTGTTCTTTACAGCTGTGAATACATTTGAGCTTTCTGTTAAAACTTTCTTCTTGCCGATTTGGTCATCGATAATGCCAATCACAACATTTTCATCAATACCAAGTTCAAGATTATCAATCGTGTTGTTTATGTCAGCAACCGCACCAGATAATTCTTGTTTTGTGCTGAATGTCGCAAGACGATTATTGATTGTTGTATCTTCGGCCTCTAAAGCACCAACGCGTGTTGATAAAGCACTTACATCCTGATTTACAGCCGATACTAATTCCGTTTTAAACTGATTGTTGTTCAAAAGCCCAGTTGCAATACTCTCTGGCTTGATCGCTTCTTCAACTTCTGAGCGTGTGGCATATGTTAATAAACGTGAATCAATCGTGTTTATCGCCGCCTGACGGGATGTAGTTTCATTGTTTACCGATGTGTTAGTGTATGATTTTGCTTCGTTCAAAGCAGCACTAGCCTTGTTTTCTGCAAAACTTTTCGTTGCATAGTCCTTGGCTAATAATTTGCTTTCTATTATTGTGCCAACGGCAGCTTCGTCAATTCCTAAATCCAAATTTGATAATTCGGTATTTACAAACTGTTGTGTCGCATAGTTTTTACCTTCAATCGCAGCAATTGTTTGAGTCTTGGCATCCGCAATGGCGGTATTTTTTGCCAATGTTATCTCTGATGCAACATCCGATGTTTTCGCATATAACTGCAAGGCTGCATTGCGTTCGTTTGTAATCGTTGCCTTGGCACTGTCAATTGCATTCGCCATTCTTGTTTCTGCGGCAGCAACACTGTTTGCAGTCGCAAAATTCATATTTTCAACCTGTGCAACCGCAGCACTGACCGCGGCGTTCTTGGCCTGCGCAATTTCGTCTGCAACAGCAGAACTGGTGATGAATCCTTTGGAATTAACCTCGGCAAGGGCTTCCTTTTTGACGGTGCTTTTTGCGGTTTCAATCGCAGAACTTAAAGTCGATGGCATAACATAGCCTTTGGAGTCGACTTCTTTCTTGGAATAGTAAATGTTCGGTATGTTCTTTACCGTTTCTTTCATTTCTTCGTAATCTTCTAATGCAAGTTCCAGATCTTTTATCTTTTCGTCTTTTTCGGCAATTTCATCTTTTAGAGTCTTTATCTCGCGCGAGGTTAAATACAATTCCTGCTCTACCGCGCTGGTAACGCGTTCCATTTCTTCGTAGACTTTGTTTAGAACCTCTTCATTAACAGCAGGATTTTTGTTGCCACCGCCACTGACCTGAACACGATTCGGGCGCAGACTGCTGGCGCGATTATAACCGGACAATGTATCGTTGATAGATAACTTTTCCGATGTAGTCTTGTTGGCTGTATTGGAAACAGAATTTTGCGGCTGATTCAAACGTAATGCACCCGCACGTATAGATGCATTCGCACCAAAAGCCTCGTATGATAACAATAAAGACAATACGAATATACTGGTTTTTCTAACTTGCATGTTTTTTTCCTTTTTTGTGAGGTTCTTTACTTTTGATTAGGTATGTTTTGTTTCGCGTTTGTTGACGATGTGTCAAAATATATTTCGCCACCGCATGTAGCGGAAAAGGCAAAACACGATTCGTTATCTGCCATTGCATATAACGCAAAAATACTTGGAATTCCAATAAACATAGCCTACCTCTCTGGTTAAAGTTTTCTTTTTCATTCTATTTGTACTAAATTTTGCCGTACCAACGCAATAGTTTTTTTATAGCCCTTGAAATATTCATAAAATGTTTTATATTTATGTCGCTATGAAAAACTATATTTTACCATTTCGTGATTTTGTCGTTTCGCCTGAAATGACTGTCCCTGCCCTGATAGACAATCCTGCATCCGTTAATTGCATCAAAGCAGTCGCGGCCGCAGGTCATCAAAGAATTATCTTGGTGCCACAACATAGTTGGGCATACCCAAGCGCAATTGACGATATTTATTCCGTCGGTACGGTCGGTGATATTGTACAAGTTCTAACCATGCCAAATGGCGCAGTTCATTTGCTGATAAAAACAACCGAAGCCGTTAATCTTAGAGATATAGAAATTAATGACGGACTGTTTTCTGCTAATGCCGAAACTATACAGTGTGAAGACGATAAAAATGACGAAAAAACATTGATGTTGCGCGATATGCTGGCCGACAATATGCAAATCTTGGGGCAAACATCGCGAAGATTTAAGTCTGATAAATTGCGCACCGTCGTTGCAGAATATCCCCTGCCCGCGTTTATCGATTCGGTTATACAGACCGCTGATTTAAATACTGATGTCGCTGTCAAAGTGCTGTGCGCACATAGTTGGTATGATAAGTTGGCAATCTTGCTGGAAGAAGTAAAACTGATGGTCGAATCTGTCAAAATCGAAGAGGCTATTAATAAACGCATTCATCAGCAAATGGAAAGCGGACGACGCGAAGCAATCTTGCAAGAAAAAATGCGCGCAATACAAAAAGAAATGGGCGAAGATGATGGCGAAATCGATACCGCTAATATTCGTAAAAAAATTATGAAGTCTGATATGCCAGCCGAGGCAAAAGATAAGGCTTTGTCCGAATGGAAAAGAATGCGGTCTATGTCGCCAATGTCTAATGAAGGCGGGTTGCTGAAAACATATCTGGATGAACTGTTGGCAATGCCATGGGGCAAGGCTGATAAAAATCCAATCGATTTGAAAAAAGCACGCGATGTGTTGAATTCACAGCACTCTGGAATGGATGCGGTGAAAGAAAGAATCTTGGAACATATCGCGGTGATGAAAAAAACAAAATCTAACCAAGGTAGTATTTTGTGCTTTGTCGGTGCGCCCGGGGTTGGTAAGACTTCGCTGTGTAAATCTATTGCAGATGCATTAGGTCGAAAGTATCAGCGAATCTCGCTGGGCGGTATTTCAGATGAAGCGCACTTTCGTGGACACAGAAAAACTTATATCGGGGCGCAAACTGGGAGAATTATGGACGCATTAAAACGATGCAAAACAAATAATCCTGTTATCGTTCTGGACGAAATTGATAAAATGGGGCGCGATTGGCGCGGTGATCCAGAATCTGCTTTGCTGGAAATTTTAGACCCAGAACAAAATAAGACTTTTCGCGACCATTATTTAGAGGTGGACTTTGATTTGTCTAATGTGTTGTTTATCGCAACTGCAAACAGCCTGAATATGTCAAACGCGTTGAAAGACCGTATGGAAATTATCGAAATCCCAGGCTATTCAATAGACGACAAAATCAAAATCGCACGTGAACACTTGATTGGGCGCGCCGCGCATGATACAGGTTGGAATGTTGATGATATTATAATTTCTGATGATGCAATTCGACATATCATTCAAAACTATACATCTGAACAAGGTGTGCGCCAAGCGCAACGCGAAATTACCGCTGTGCTGCGTCGTTCGTTGCTGGAAAATGACTGTGAAGATGTAAAAACTGAATTCACACCAGAAAAAATTGATAGCCTGCTGTCGCTGCGCAAATCAGCGGGTTTCGCAAAGAAAATAGGCTTTGGGGTACAATTATGAGCGATAATAAATTTGAAAATGTATTTACAATTGGTAATGGTGACGAACAATTGAAACTGTTTAGGGCAATTAGGGATTATAGCAAAAAAAATAAATTCTTGGTTGCATACGATTCAAAACCAATAATAAATACAAAATATTTGGATAGAATTGTTGTTAGTTCTAAGGATTACTATGTATGCATTTCCAAGGAATATATTAAAAATGCACCACGTCAATTTATTGCACCAAATCATATTGCAAACATAATAAATAAACAAACCGGACAAAACTATCTGTTTCGTGGTGCTGTGCCAGAAGAATTGTTCGAGATGTTTTTTAAGATATATAACACACAAAATGGACGGTAAAAATGATTCTGATTATAAATACATCTGGTAAAGACTTGGAATTTGTATTAGATGACAAATACAAATCTGTTGCAGTTGAAAAGCAGTCAATCGCCCTGCCCGCAGAGTGTGAAAAGTTTATCACAGAATCTGGCGCAAAATGGTCAGATGTCAGCGCAATTGGTGTCGTTATTGGCCCAGGCAGTTTTACAGGTATTCGACTGGGGATTGCATATGCCAAGGGTATCGCGATGGGATTGAATATTCCGCTGGTTGGTATTAGTCAATTTGACTTGTATTTGGCCGCCACACCAGATGCATTTGTTGCGCTGGAATCAGGACGTGGAGATTTCTTTGTTGCGGCACAGGGATTGGCGCCACAAACAATGTCTATTGATGAAATCGAAACCAAGCAGATGGAATGGCCACGCACCGTTGGGCATAAACCGTTTGATTTGAAATTGGGCACGCAAATCGTAAAACAAAAATTAGATTCCGGTAATGTTGAACCTGTTGCACCAATGTATCTGCGCCCAAGTTATGCGGAAGAAAATAAGAAATCAGACAATAATTAAAAACTTGGACAAAAAATGTTAGACGAATTGGCAAACTTGCACGCAAAATGTTTTCCGAACAAGCCTTGGTCGGCCACTGATTTTGCAGACTTAAAAAAATCAGGATGCGAAATTATTGCCAGCCAAAACGGATTTATCGTTTGGCGCGCGGTGGCAGATGAAGCGGAATTAATTACAATAGGGGTTGACCCTGATGCGCGTCGCACAGGTATCGCGGCAGCAATGCTGGGGATTATGGAGGGGGAATTAAAAAAATCTGGCATAAAAAAAATATTCTTGGAGGTTGCAGAAAACAACCACCCTGCCCGTCAATTATATAAAAACAACGGATATAATGAAATTGGTGTTCGACCAAAATATTATGATGGTATCGATGCCATAATGATGAAGAAAGATTTATAATTCGTTAATAAACTCAATAACACGATTGTCAAAAATAACATCACGTGAACGCAATGGTGCGGTTATGTGCATATCAGATGCATTACGGGTGCGCGACAATGCAACATACAACTGGCCATGTGTAAAACAGCCACGCGAAACATCAATAATTACAGATTCAAGGGTTTTACCCTGCGCCTTGTGTATAGTCATCGCATAGCCCAGATTTAACGGAAATTGCTTGTAAGAACCTACTTCATTTTCAATCAATCGGTCGTTTTCGTCGCGCGAATATTCAATCTTTTGCCATTTTTCAGGTTTTACAGAAACGGTTTCGCGACCGTCTGACAGCAACTGAACGGTTATATCGCGCGCAGACATTGCACGAACAATTCCAATTGAACCATTGTGCCATTTATCACTGTTCTTGACAAAGACAACCAGTGCACCGACCTTTAAGGTTAAATTTAATGGCGCAGGTGTGTCGCGTTCCGAAAATGTACCCGTCAAAACACCGTTATATACACATTCTGGTGCGGCAATCTGTGCCAGACGAGTCGCGTTTATGCGCTCTGCCACCGCACGAAACGGGGTTATCAAAACTGCATTTTCGCGTCGCGCGACATCTTCTATTTTGCAGTCATTGAAAAAATCAAGAACAGATGTGTCATTACCACGCAAACGCACCAAATTTTCCAGTAATTCAACATCGCTTTGGCGATAGACAAAGTCAAAGTTAAACCTGATAAAATCGGCACGACGATAGACATTGCTGTCAAAGAAATATGAGTTTGGATGACCGTATTCGCGTTCATAATACTGCATTGCTTCACGCGTTATCACAGGTGGTAATTGAAACAAATCACCAATCGCGACAACCTGAATTCCCCCAAAAGGTTCGTTATTGCGACGGGCATAACGCGCCAAAATATCAATCGCGTCCAGTAAATCTGGGGCAACCATTGAAATCTCGTCAATAATTAGGACATCGGTAGCAGTTAAAATATTTCTTGGCTTTGCCTTTAGTTTTAATAATTCAGGCATAATGAAATCACGCGGTTGAATCTGAAACAATGAATGTATTGTTTGACCACCAACATTTAGCGCCGAAACAGCCGTTGGACAGGCGCAAATAATTCGCTTTTTTGATGCGCCTTTTAAGTAATTTATAAATGTAGATTTACCTGTACCGGCCGGTCCCATTATTAGCAAATTAGAATTTGTCTTTTCAATTGCGTCAAAAGCCGCCATTTGTGTAGAATTTAAAATCGGTACGAAATTATTCATACCGATTATAATGCCAGAAATTATTACAGTTGGCAATATTTTAATATTCACGAGTATGCTCGTAATCACGCTGAATCGAATGTGATGATTTTTCCTGATACACTTGCTTGAAAACGGGTGTCATATCTGGCGTTGCAGGTTTGTGCGGGGCGGTGGTGGAATATTCCGCGATTTTGCGCTGTAAAATTTCCAACCCGTTTCTTATCTTGGTTTCTGCGTCAGCCTGCCAGACGGGGCGCTGCAAATCAGAACACTGAATCTTTTCGTTCACGTGCAAGGTTAAATTAATTTTGTTTAACCATTTTGCACGATGCTTGAATGTTATTGCGCGCGCATATTTGCTGGCAATGTTATCAATAGATATCGAAAATACCATATCACGCAATTTATCCAGCGCAGCAGACCACGCATCACCCAGTGTGCCACCGGATAACCAATTACGCAAAGACAAGCCCGAAAACAAAACATCAATTGCATTTTCAATTTGCGCCCTGTCTGCGTCGGTTAATTGGGTTGCTTCATACTCGGACGGTGATTGACCGTTAATCAACGCAAGTGTTTTATCTAAACTTGAATCCATTTTTATTTCCTTTATGCGCTATGCCACGCGCTGATTAAAGTTCTTGAACAACATCATATTCATATTTGGACGATGTGGTACTTTTGCCACAGTGTTCGGGCGAGATTGCAATTTTGCAATACTTGCGATAGCTGGCTTTGGTTGTGCACGATTTTGCACCAATCCAGACAATTGTGGTTTCGCAACCTGTACCTGAGGTTTCGCGACAGGAATACGTGGTTTACGCGGAACTGGGGTTGCGATTTGCGATTGCAATTTTGCAATACTTGCAACACGTGGTTTAGGGTGTGCACGATTTTGTACCAATCCAGATAATTGTGGTTTTGGTTTCGCAACTTGAACCTGTGGTTTCGCAACCTGTTGCGCTGTAATATTATGCAACGCAGATTCTTTTTGTTTCGCGATTGCCGGTTGCATCTGTTTTAATTTTTCTGTGGCGTGTGCCAGTGCCTGTTTGTGTGCATTCGCCGAGATAGCGCGTTGCGGGGTCTTTACAGGTTCTGTCAGTGCAAATTGTTGCGATTGTTTCTGCGCTTGGGTGGCTGTGTTTTGTTGTGCACCGGCCGATTGCGCCATCGCTAGTTGTTGTGCAACCGCTTGTTGTTGTGTTGCCACTTGTTTTGGCTGGGATTGGTTTGCTTGTTGCGCAATCGCCGACTGTTCTGTGGCTGGGTTATTCGCGCTTATCGGTTGCGCATTTGTGTTTCCTGCGCTCTGCACTTTGGCCGTTTGCGCACCGTTTATATTTTGTTCTGCATTAGCGGTGTTGGACGCGCCGGCGATATGTATCGCAGCACCAGACATCTGCACATGTGCGGCACTGTGTTCTGGTACTTTCTGTTGTTCCATACCTAATTCTTCGATACGTTCATTATAGCGTGCCAATATCAAGTTAATTTTATCCATCGCCTGACGAACCAACTGCATACCATAGGCACGCATTTGCGCAACCCAATCTGCATTACCAGAAATCTTGTTCCCACTGTCGCGATGCGTCATTATCACGCGCGACCAATATTTCTTGTGCGACTTAAACACATTACGAAGATGCTTTAAGGCGGGATTATCGTTTTTCTTGGTATTAATAAAGGATTCGCATTGTGTCAAAGCCGTTTGCCATGCACGCCCCAGCGAATGCCCATTTGTCCAATTAATCCATGAAAAGCCAGAAAATAATTTTAAATACGAGTCTGCAAGAATCTTTCTGTCGCGTTCATCGACAATCTTGGCAATGTTTGCAGGTACAGGAACTGTGAATTTTTCTTGAAATTCTGTAATATTCTTTTGTACTTCCATAATGAACTCCTTTGGTTTTGAAGTTCTGTGAGAGTCCCCACAGCAGTTTTATATAGGTCTGTTTTTTTGTTTTTCAACCCCTGTCAAGTAAAAAGATTTTTTGACATTCTTCCTAACATAATGCAAAATTGGTTTGTTCGGGTCACAAACACACACTGTTGCCAAGAATGGGCGGTGTGGATCAGGACGATGGTCTTGCCAATAATGGGGGCCATAAATTCATCGAAAACGAAGGAGTTAAATGATGAAAAAAACTTTAAGCGCAGCAGTTGCATTGTCTGTAATTGGGGCATCCGCGTATGCTGCAAATCTGGAAAACCCACTGTATATGCCACAACGCGGTACAGTATATTCCAAAACATCTGCAGGCGTTATGTATAAAATCGCAGATGATTCAGATGCACATGTAAAAAAACAACACAATGGTGCAACAGAATTCCCAATCTGGCGTGTTCATGAAGAATTGGGCTATGGTATCTTGGACAACCTAGAGGTTTATGCCAAGTTTGGTTATACTCACGATGGTGATATTGACCGCAAGGGTATGCATCTGGGACGCGCAGGATTGAAATATCGTGCAATTGATTCCGTTGATGGTTGGGCATGGGACTTGTATGCAGACGCACAATTGGGCGGTGTCAGCGAAATGTCCGGTTCTTATACCGCGACTGGTTTCAATTATGATAACTATTCAAATGGTCGCTGGGGTTTCCATGTTGGAACACAGTTCGGCAGACAGTGGTCAAAGTTCAGCACTGCTGCATTCGTAGAAGCATTGCGTACATTCGGTAATGACAATAATACAATCGATGTGTCTGCAATTGCACCTATGTTTGGTGGTGCGTTGCCAAATGAAATTTCAGTTAACCTGAAATCAACAACAGAAATCAATGCTGGGTTAAAGGCGTTTTATCAAATCGATGACCGCTGGTCAATTGGTGGTGGATTCACATTTAAGCACCACTCGGACAATGGTGTAGAAAGCCTGTCAACCAGTGTAAATCCTGCGTTGTTGGCAAATCCTTATTTCCAAGGATTCCTTGCCGGTGTTGCAGATATGGAAGATGGATTTGACGAATATATCGTCAGCCTGACTGGCGCATATCAACTGAACGAAAAAATGCAGGTCGCTGTTTATGGCGAATACACATTTGACGAAGCACACAAACAATCACAAAACGGTACTGATGTTAAGGCCGAGTTGGGTGTTCGTTTGAACGTTCAGTTCTAAACTAAACAAAAATAATTAATATATATTGGACAAAGTCCCACCAATCGGTGGGATTTTTTATAAATGGATTTTTATAAATAAAGTGATATCCTGATAATACAATGAAACAATACGATGTAATTATTATTGGTGCAGGCGCAGCAGGACTGAGCGCAGCAATCGGCGCACTAAGTGCTGGCAAACGCGTATTAATACTGGAAATGGGAAACGCGCCTGCGCGCAAGGTTGCAATTTCTGGGGGTGGACGGTGCAATATCACAAATACAGACGCCAATGTCGCCCGATACTTTGGAAAGAACCCAGACTTTGTGCGTGGCGCGCTTAGTCGTCTTGGTCCAGATGATGTCTTGCGGTGGTGCAAAAAGCATAATCTGAAAATGGAAGAAAAAACAACAGGTCGCTTTTTTTGTGCTGATGGTGCAGATGCCGTTGTGCGTGCGTTGATACAAGATTCTGGAAACGCAGACATTCGGTATAATACACAAATTACAGATATTGAAAAAGTTGACGGTATGTTTGTTGTTAATGATTTTTGTGCACAGTCTGTTATTGTTGCAACAGGTGGGACTTCTTGGGGGGCGGTGGGGGTGTCTGATGCAGGGTATAAAATCGCAAAAAAATTCGGGCATAGAATTGTGCCTGTGCGACCTGCCCTGTGCGCGCTGAAAATCGCAGGGGCGGATTCTGAAATGGCTGGGATTACACTGGATGCAGAAATTACAGTTGGAAAACGCGTTTTGCGTGATTCTTTGTTGCTGACGCATTTTGGTTTTGGGGGACCGTTGGCATATCGCGCAAGTCTGACTGATTTAAGCGGTGGTTTTTATCTGAATTTATTGCCTGATATTAACGCAACAGATTTTTTAAAAACACAAAAAAATCAATGCGGTAACAGGACTGTTGCAAGTATTTTATCAGACATTTTACCCAGACGCATCGCAAAGAAAATCATAGGCGAAAACACAAAAAATATTGCAGATATTCCCAATAAAGAAATCGAGCAGATTGCACAAAAACTGTCCAAAATATTTATACCAAGCGATAAAATCAGTTTGCATGGGCTAAGCGCGGCAGAGGTTGTACGCGGCGGGGTAGATACAGACGATGTATCGTCAAAAACGATGGAATCAAAGTTGTGTAATGGACTGTTCTTTGCGGGCGAGGTTTTAGATATCGCAGGTGATTTCGGTGGCTTTAATTTGCATTGGGCATGGGCCAGTGGACATGTCGCCGGTATGAATGCCTAGTGTTTTTATTTTATTGGCGAAAGGTAAAAACACCGATGTGTGTGGGCAGATACGATGCTAACCGCCAGCGCCCCGCGAAATTGAAAAATTTTGTGGGTGATATAAAGGGCAGTGGCTTTGTTTTAACAATTTTTTTGTAAAAAAAATTGTCATTCCATGGCTTGACCATGGAACCTAGGTTATGTATTCCTTATTATCGGCACTACCTGGGTCCTGTGGGGCATTCACCCACAAAAATTTGCAATTTTTGCGGGGCCCGAAAAAGCCACAGGATGACAACACTTCGTTAAAACTTCGTGTTGCAGGCAAGTCTTGTTAAAAGTTCGTGTTGCAGGTAGGTTTTGTTAAAAGTTCGGGGTGTGGGTGATGGGGGTAAAAATTCACAAAAATATGTCCCTGCGGGGCAATGGATACCCGCCTGCGCGGGTATGACGAAGAGTGTGAGTGGGGGGGCGATGCGCGGGAATGACAACACTTCGTTAAAACTTCGTGTTGCAGGCAACTCTTGTTAAAAGTTCGTGTTGCAAGCAAGTTTTGTTAAAAGTTCGGGGTGTGGGTGATGGGTGTGGTTGGTTTTGTTTTAAAAATTTTTTTGTAAAAAAATAGTTATAAGGAACGTAAAAAAACACCGGCGGGGAGGACGAAAGCCGGTGTTTCTT
>JAFXFG010000036.1 GCA_017520675.1 Alphaproteobacteria bacterium | reverse complement strand
GGCTGTGCGACCACAAACAATAAAACAAATACAGTAAATATCCTTTTCATCATTATAAAATCCTTTCGTTTATCACTAATTTTATATGCAAGAAATCTAAAAATCAAATCTAAATAACAACAGCACAAACGCCCACACCACCGCCATTACACAAGTATCTACACTTGTAAATATATTTGTATTGACAATTGTATTTACATTGGTATAGTTCATTGTAAAGACCGCAGTATTGCACAAAGTATAGGAGTTTGCATATGCCAAACGTAATGCAACAATTGTTCATAATGAACATCGAATCTTTGCTAAAAGAATATGCCGCTTACAAGGCCTTTAATAAATCCGATTGCGTAATCAATATGCGAATCCCCCGCCCCATTTTGGACAAGATAAAAGAACTGGCAGATGCACAACATGTGCCATATCAATCATTAATATCATCTGTACTTTTTTCACTGGCCAACATCGAAGATAACAAATAACAAAAACCAAAGGACTAATAATATGAAACTACTTAACAACACCGAAACATTTGATTCACTGAACAACACCAGACATCGCATAATCCAAGACGGACAATTCAGCCTATTTCCAGAAATGCAATCCGACACCCCAAAACAAGATTCAGAATACTGGTATTTTTCAGACATACACAACACATACAACAATGAAAACACCCCGATATACAACATAGATATGAACAGCATTGCAGAGAAAAACATTTATATGCCAACAGACCTAACAAAGAATCATATAAAACTTGTCCCCTGCAATTTTGATTTTCTGCAATCTCATACAAAACCAATCAAGCACGCATACAAAATGGGAAATATCGAATATAAAAAAGCAACAGATTTACAACTATCGCGTTATGCATGTTGGTGTATCCTCAGACACACCCCAGACAATATGTTCACTTATACATATTTTATATCCCCCGCAATCAAAGAAAATATTACTTTCGACGAACTTGAAAACATATCATATCAGTTTGCGCGTGCACCCGAACGTTCTGTTCTTACAAGATTAAATCAGCGCTTTAATGGCATCGTAACAAAATTAAACGGTACCGCAAAAATTTTAAATACCCAGAAAATAAAAACATTCTTTGACAACCATAATTCACAAACCCTAAAATCAGCATACGGAATCACAGATACAAAACTATCATTACTCGATTTTATGGGCGCAAATTCTATGCACTATATGATTGACGGCCTTAGTGCAACCCTATCAATCGCCAGTAACCCAAAACGATGCACAAACATTAATCAATTCGAAGAAATCATGTACAACCAACTAAACAAAGCACGTCAAGAAATGATACAACAAACTGGAATCAAACCAGAAAACGACATACAAAAAACAAATATCATATCCGTTCAAAAAGAATTACACCGCGCAGAAAACGAATTTATAAAAAGATATTCAAACACAAAACTTCGTTAAAGATACAACAAATAAAAAACGTGGGATTTACCCACGTTTTTTTTAAAACCCTTTTGGTTTCCACATATCAACAACACATCCAAAACTGCCACCTTCACCGGCCATTGACATAAAGGCACTAATAATCGCACCCAATCCAAACAAAACAGCAAAACCAACCAATAAACCAATACCCTTTTTCTGAAGATCATCCGTCTTTACACCTTCACCATTTGAAATCCAACCATATGCCCATCCGGCAATCGTAAATCCCGCACCAACAAATGCCAAAATACGCAAAATATTAAACACACTACCAAATTGCGCCATCAATTCACAAACCGTCTGTGATAAATCTGGGGAAGCCGCCGTCGTGGCCGCCATCGCAGGCACAACAACCAACATCGACAATAATGCAAAACCAACTTTTTTCATATAAATCTCCTTTATTTTCATTAAGTATATTATAGCATAAAAACAAAGCAGATACAAAATAAAAAATCCGCCAATTGGCGGACTAAAATTATTTTACAAAAACATATCTTTTTTTCACAACTTTATTGCAAGTCGGCTTTACCACAACATCCTCTGCCGCAGGCGCCAAGACCTGACGCGCATTACGCGACACAATATTTGCATTATCACGAACATACAAATCACGACAATCGGTATCACGATAAACAATCTTCTTATCTGCATCTAATGATTTAATATCATCAGAATATTTACGACCACGTTCTGCGGAATAAAACACGCAATCCTTACCATCTTGAGTATAACGAACCCCGCCCTTGTAATAGTCGTAATAACCGGCACAACCGCCCAATACGATTAAACCCAACAACGCAACCAAAGTATTTTTCATTCTTTTACCTTTTTGTGTAAAAAACTTTTTTCTCTATCGCGCCCCCGATTCGTAATAATTGTTGCAAAAAATCACCATATGTCAAGAAATTCCCCAAAAAAATTAAATACAAGCCCAACAAAATTTGCTATAATTTAATCCGAAAGAAATAACAAAGGAAACATATATGAAATACACAGAACTAGGATTGGTAAACACAAAGAAACTTTTTGCAGACGCACTTGCAAACAATTACGCAATACCCGCATTTAACATATATAATATGGAAACGCTTACTGCCGTAATTGACGCGGGTCGCATCGCACACAGTCCAATAATTATCGCTGTTTCAGAATCTGCCTTGAAATATATGGGTTCCGATATGCTAATTGGTATGATACGCGGTGCAAAAATATCCTCAGACGAAGGATTTGCACTACATCTGGACCATGGCAAGAATTTCGACATCTGCAAACATGCAATTGAACTTGGTTTTTCATCTGTAATGATTGATGCCAGCAAACTAAGCCTGAACGACAACATCAACACAACAAAACAAGTTGTTGACTTTGCCCACCAACACAACATATCGGTCGAGGCTGAACTAGGCACACTTGCCGGCATCGAAGACGAAAACACATTCGGCACAACATCGAGTTATACAAACCCAGACGATGTCGAAACATTTGTGAACGCAACCGATATTGATTCACTTGCAATTGCCATCGGCACCAGTCATGGCGCATACAAGCGCAAGCGCGACGACGAAGAATTACAATTCAACATATTGTCAGAAATCGCGCGTCGCCTGCCACAATTCCCATTGGTGCTACATGGCGCATCCAGTATTCCACAAAGCCTAATAACAACAATAAATGAATTTGGCGGGAAACTATCTGGCGCACGCGGCATTGACGACACACAACTGCGTCGTGCAACACAAATGAATATCTGCAAAATAAATGTAGACAGCGACCTGCGCCTTGCATTTACTGCGGCAATCAGAAAATCCCTAAGTGAAAACCCAGACAATTTCAATCCGCGCGAATTCTTATCTGCCGCACGCACAGAAATGACCCAAACCTGCCTAAGCGAAATAAAAAACATAATGGGCTCAGACGATAAGACAAACACATACACCCCAAAGTTTTAACGAAGTATCGCCATACCCGTATCGGGCCCCGCAAAAATTGGAAATTTTTGTGGGTGATTCCAGGCGGGTATCCACTGCCCCGCAGATATATTAAACCTTTGTCATTCCATGGCTTGACCATGGAATCCAGGTAGTGCCGATAAAAATTGTAATAAACCACTCCTTGCAGGGGTTAAAATTAAATAGAATGTTTTAGATAAAAACAAACCCGACAACGCAGTGCACAGAAGTTACATAAGTTTCCACACCCCTTGCACTGGGGACTAAATAAATTAGAATAGTTTAGATAAAAACAAACCCGACAACGCGGTGTACAGAAGTTACATAAGTTCCCACACCCCTTGGCACTGGGGACTAAATAAATTAGAATGGTTTAGATAAAAATAAACCCGACAACGCAGTGTACAGAAGTTACATAAGTTGTCGGGTTTGTTTTTAGATGAACCATTATAATTTATTTAGCACGCTCAACATATTCAAGGGTTTCCGTATTCACAACTATCTTCTCGCCTTGTTCAATGAACAAAGGAACCTGAACACGCACACCATTGTCAAGAATTGCCGGCTTTCCACCACTGCTGGAAACGGTCTGACCCTTCAAGGCAGGTTCGGTTTCTTCGACGGTGGCTATTACGGTCTTGGGCAAAGAAATTGAAACAGGTTGACCTTCGACAAAATTTGCCTTTACAACCATTTCTGGGGCCAAGAACTTCATAGATTCGCCCAAGGAATCAACAGACATTGTAAATTGTTCGTAATCTGAAAGATTCATAAAGAAAGCGTCCGAACCATCAGCATATAAATACTGACAATCAAAATCTTCAACCATCAGTTTTTCAACTTTGTCTTCTGCGCGCCAACGATCGCCACCTTTGTTCCCAGAATCAATATCACGCAAATCCGCCTGAACAAATGCACCACCCTTACCTGGCTTAACCTTGGTAATGGATGTAACAGAATAACGTTTTCCATTGTGTGAAATAACCCAACCCACACGCATATCATTTGCAATATAAGATGCCATAATTTTACCTCTTTTAAATTAACAAGTTGATTATAAAAAGAAAGCCCATAAACGCAAGAACTTTATTTCACGTCTTGTTGATGTTCTGCAAAGCGCTTGATACTTTCCATAATTATTCTATCCGCCGTTTCTCTATCTGCCCAGCCCGATACCTTTGACCACTTATTTGGTTGCAGATCTTTATAGTGCTGAAAGAAATATTCAATTTTAGAACGTAAAATCATTGGCAATTGATCTAATTGTTCTATATTTTCATAGTACAAGTCGATTTTATCACGTGGCACACAAATTATTTTTTCATCACCACCGGCCTGATCCGACATCAACAAGGCCCCAATCGGTCGCACTTCAATCAAGACCCCTGGGCGCAACGGCGCATTACAAACCACAACACAATCCAGCGGATCGCCATCTTCACCCAAAGTACCTGGGAAATAACCGTAATTTGCAGGATACGCCATTGGTGCATGCAAGATTCTATCTACCTTTAACAAGCCTGTTTCCTTATCGATTTCATATTTCACATATCCATTTTCAGGAATTTCGATAATAGCATTCATTTTCTTAGGTGGCATTTTTCCTGGCGACATTTGTTCTAAGTTCATAACTAACCTCTTGAATTTATCGCAATATGATAACACAAAAAAATCACATTGCAATTGATTAAAGACAACTACCCAACCCCTTGCAGGGGTTAAAATTAATTATAATGATTTAGATAAAAACAATCCCGACAACGCAGTGTACAGAAGTTACATAAGTTGGCGGGATTGGGTTTAGATGAATTATTATGGTTAATTTTATAAAATTAAATAGAATGGTTTAGATAAACGCAGTGCCGGAAACGATGTGTACAAATGATACATGAGTTTCCGGCATTCTACCCAACCCCTTGCAGGGGTTAAAATTAAATAGAATGGTTTAGATAAAGTGAATGGGGGTGGCGTAGTGTACAAACGCTACATGAGCCACCCCCATTCGCTTTAGATAGACCATTATATTTAATTTTTACACCAACCATAGCGTTTACCACCGCTATACTTACGCGCTAACCCCTTTTGAACCAAAACATCGCCTAAATCGCGCCCATCGGGCAAGATAACACTCGCATCGATACGCCCCAGATACTTATCGTCCTTGATGTTTTGCAAATCTACGATTGTACCTGATGGCAAGATATTTTTAACTGTTTGCTTTGCTTGATTTGCTAATTGAATTTCTGATGAACACTCGCCAGATAATTCTGGGGTATCGACATTAATCAATCGCACACGCACAGTGATTGAAATATCTG
>JAFXFG010000035.1 GCA_017520675.1 Alphaproteobacteria bacterium | reverse complement strand
GGGGGCGATGAAGGGATACGCCAGAGCATAGCGCATGGCGAATACGAGAAAACACAATTATAAAAATCTTAAAAAATCGACCGAACAAGATTTTTTTGATTTTTATTATTGCGTATCGAGGACAGGAATTCATCTCCGCCATAAAAATCAAACGCCCGATATGGGCGTTTAATTTTTGTGTTGGTGTCGCAGTGTGGACAAATCGTTCGCAATCTCTGATTGCTGGGTTCGGGGCGTCAGTTGATGAAAACGAGCCATTTGGCGAAGTTTGAATCTTACGTAGCGAAAGGGGCCCATTGCGCCAATGTGGCGCAAATGGGAATCAGACAATCCCTTCATCTCCGCCAGGAATATTGAACATCCCACGATAATTTCGTGGGATGTTTCTTTTACCCCCAGAATCCAGGGATTTTTATGCACGTGGGCACCGATGTATGTCCGTTACCAATGCCATTTCCACCAAAATCCCCCCCTGTACATACTTCGCCCCAAACCCCGATGCCAGTTTTGGTCAAGTAGCACTTGAAAAATGCCAATAAAATCCTACATAAGACATGATAAAATAAAAGGATTAATAATGGCCCATGTACCGAATTCGAAATTAGCATTAAAAAGGCAACAGCTTATTGAAGACAATAAACAGTTAGAAAATCAAAATGAAACTTTGAAAAACGAAATAGCACAAGCTCAAGAGACTCTAACTTCCTTGCAGGCAGGCCTTTCTGAAATTGCACAAGATTTGGACGAACATAAGTCAGAGAAGGATACTCTGGTTAATGATATTGAACAGCTAAAAACGGAAAAAGCTGACTTAGAGACAGAAATAGGTATTCAAAATGATGACGGTGAATATCCCGAAGAATCACTAAAAGATAAAAAATCAAAATTGGAAAATGATATTGCCAAGTTGGAGGTTGATGGCCAAAAGCGCAAAGAGGAAATAGTCTCTGAAACAAAACAACTTGATGAAGAATATCAAAAACACAAGGCGGAAGTTGATAAGAATGTAAATATCATAAACAATGTTAGAGATTTTAAACACGAGACTGTTAAAAATATGAGGTTTTATGGCTGGGGGATGATATTGGCGATTATAATAACAGGAGTATTGTGTGGATATGCATTATATAATATTTCCGCAACGTTGGGTCTTTTTTCAGACCAATTAGCTATTGTGAGTAATAATCTGGTTCCGAATGGTTGGAATTGGATTTATGCAGCATTGTCTATTGCCATTGTAAAAATCCCAAATGCATTGTTATTTGTCGGGATATTGGCAATATTATATAAAATATTTGGTGTGCTGTTTGGAGTGTACGAAAAAATAAATGCCGAAAAAAGAAAAATATCAACGATAGAGGCATTGATTAATCATATGAATGAGCAAAGTGTTGCTATTATACTAGAACGTGAAATTGATTTCAAAAATAAAAAAGATATTGAAAACGCAAAATCAGATTTGAAATGGCAAATTCTGTCTGATTATTTTTCTAAATCACCAGTTGAATCTGATAATTCAGATAGTGCGACAAAACGAGAGAATAAAGTGTTAAGAGAAATTTTTTTGAATAAACATAAGATTTATGGTGTTAATACTCCATTAGGCAGTGCACATGTGGAAGAAAAAAATGACACGAAATAATTATAATTGATTGTCTTTCGCATTCTGAAACAAATCGTTAACATTGATTTTTAATTTACCAGACAGAATATCATTAATCTTGTCTGGGTTCATATATGCCAGGTCAAGGTATCTATAAAACTGGCGTGGGGATGTGTGTTCCATGGCGATGATTTTATCGGAGTCACCGTATTCTTCATACATTTCCCGATACCGCCATGCGGTGGCAAAGGCCTTTAATATCAAGTGGTTATTTTCTGTAATGCTCAGCGTGCCATTACGTCCACCGCCAAATCTGGTGTTGGCATATCGGCGCAACACAACCGGTCGCACAATTGTCACATTGTCGCCATTTACCGTATATTCCATTGGACTGTTATTATGATTGATGTGATATGTAGATAAAAATGAATTATACAACCGTGGGTTGATGTTGATACAGAATATCAGTTGTCCTTGTGAATAAGTTGCTCGTTCAATCATAACGCGAACTAATTCCCGCCTTTGCAGGTATGACAGGTCATCCCACACAATCCGTTTCAATGCCATGACCACATTCTGGGGCAGGGCATTCATATCGCTGTTCAGAAATTCGGCTACAACAGACATGGCTATTTCATCCACCTGTGCTGCCGGCAGATAGAATCCCCGTGTTGCATAGTAATGAATTTTTCTTTTACCTTTACCGCTGGTCATTTGGTTGATGAGCTTTGTGCCATTGTGATTAAATAATTTTCCGGTCAATATATTCGGCGCGTGTGTGCTTTGGGATTTGTTGTTTGTGTTATTACCCAACGCAACTTGGACACGATTAAACAAATCATTTGATATAATCGGTTCGTGTTCACCTTTGGCAAAAGTACCTTCTTTTTTGTTTTCGATTTGACCGATGTAAACTTTATCCCGCAGAATGCGATGCATGCTCATTTTAGATATGGGGTTTCCACCACGAATTTGCCGTTTTGCGGTCTCCCATCGTTTGCCAAACATACCATTTTGCCGTGCGTATTCAGTTAAATCATTCACAGATTGCAGTTCCAGATATTTTTCAAACAGGTGTCGGACTTGTTCTGCTTCGGTTGGGCTTACTACCAACTTTTTATTAATTAGATCATACCCCAAACGTGGGGAACCACCCATCCATAACCCCTTAGCCTTTGATGCACGGATTTTATCACGCACACGTTCACTTGATACTTCACGTTCGAACTGTGCGAATGATAGTAGCATATTTAATGTCAATTTACCCATAGATGTACTGGTATCAAATGACTGGGTAATAGACACGAAATTGGCACCATATTTTTCAAAATATTTCATCATATTGTGGAAATCCAAGATTGAACGCGATAATCGGTCAACCTTGTAAACAACCACGGTATTGACCAAGCCATGCGCCATGTCATCCAACATCTGCTTTAATGCTGGTCGTTCCATAGTTCCGCCTGAAATCGCCGCATCACTGTAAGTTTTATAATATTGCCAGCCATTAAACGATTGGGAAGCAATATACGCTTTACAAGACTCTTCTTGGTTTTGCAGAGAATTAAACTCCTGTTCCAATCCATGTTCGGTTGATTTGCGTGTATAAATAGCGCACTTAATTGTCATGTTTAACTCCTATATCGCTTGCAATTAGTGCTTGTATTAAGTGATTAGTTAAGTTAATTAGATTGAAAAAAGCGTAAAAAAACGTATATTTGATACAAAAGGAGTGATTATGAACTTTCTAAGCACAATAGATAAACTTACAAATAATCCTTTAGCAAGGGGAGTTGAATTTTTTTGGAATAAGTATAAAAAGAAGAAAATAACAATGTTAAGGGAGGTTATTTTATCAGAAATAAGACAAGGAGATTTTTCTAATGTTGATAGTGATGATTTAGTGGGGATAAGTTACAGATTGCAGAAAGATGCTATGGAAGGAATTGCTAAAAATAATTTACGCCTACTATGTGCTATGATCGCAGGTTTGCATAACAATAATAAATTAACTGCTCAAAACTTTTTAAAATTTGCTCAAATTTTAGAAGGATTAACAGAAGAAGAAATAAAAGTTATCGCTTATGATCTCTGGCCCATTTTAAACCCTCAACCTAAACATTCTGATGAAACATCAGTGGTTGTTAAAAATGGCGTTACAGAGATATACGAGTGTGAAAATCACAAATTATGGCGAGAATACAGAGAAAATTTTATAAAACAACTAAAAATTCCTGCAGATATAAATACTATACGATACGCATTACTACGCACTGGGCTTTACTTTATAAAAGTTCATACCTCTACAACTGTAGAAATTTATGATGACGGTAGCGGTAATAATGCGGAAAGCCATACGGGTGTAGAATTCAAACAATCAAGTCTTATGGAAGAATTAATACCATACATCAAAAATGTCATTTTATGGTTAGATTAAAAAATTTTGGTCCAGATAGTTTCATGCCGGCTATCTTGGTTGCAACTGCCGACAATGTGGAATACTTGTCGCCATTATATGAAAAACTGCCATCATCATTGACTAAGATAGTGTATTTTGTGCCCTTGAAATATCGGGTTAGGATTGTACCAGGAACAAAGTTATATTTGTTTTTTTGGACACTGGTTAAACATTGTTCCGGATTATCCTTATATTTACGAATTTTTACCAAATATTTATGTTCAATCCGTAGGTTTAATCGGTCACATTGAATATAATACCAAAGCGATCGCATTTGCCGCTTGAATGGATATTGTGAATATTTAGCCCATAATCGCGCCCGTTCTTCAAACGATAGTACTTTTAGTTCATCCATCGTCTTGGGCAGGTTATCTTTATATGACATATCGACTCCTTTATAACATCGTCCAATTACCGCTCTAAAGAAGCCATAAGTCAAGTTATTAAAAGAACCTTGCAAGCATTTACTGTTGTTAGTATAATAACCCTATAACATTAGGAATAAAAATGTCAAATTCAGTAGAAATAGCACCAAATCTTTCGGTTTTCCTGTCTTCTTTCAGAGAAATCGGTTATCAATTAGACACAGCGGTTGCTGATATTGTCGATAATAGTATTTCAGCCAATGCATCCAATGTCCGTATATCGGTTGTACCATCAGAAATGAAGGCGATAATTTTTGATGATGGCGACGGAATGGATAAAAACACTCTAATTGAAGCCATGAGATTGGGAACTAAAAGAGATTTACGCCAAATTGGTGATCTGGGTAAATTTGGCCTGGGGCTAAAAACGGCTTCTTTTTCTCAAACCAAAACTTTTTCTGTGCTATCAAAACAAAAAGGCGGTGAGATTTACGGACTGAGATGGGATATACCTATTTTAGAAAGAGAAAACAGATGGTTGGCAGACGAGGTATCATATGATGATATAAAAGATATAATTGTTCGTATTGATCCAGATATTGTCAATCGTATACAAAAATCAGATTCTTGGACCATTGTTATATGGGAAAATATGGACCGGTATGAGGCAGAACATCTGGAAACCCTGATGGGGGACCTTCGGGATCATCTATCATTGATTTTTCACAAGTTCTTGTCCAAGGAAGGTTTTCATGGTCATAAAATATCGTTGTTTTTCAACGGAACAGAATTAATAGCAAAAAATCCGTTTGCTGAAGCATTGTTGGCCACACAAAAAAATCCTACAGAAACAGTGACAGTAAAGGAACATGACATACGGATAACCGCCTATGATTTGCCTAACTATACTAAACTGACCAAAAAGCAATATGATGATTTAGATGGGGGTGACGGTTTTACCAAAAATCAAGGTTTTTATCTTTATAGGGAAGGAAGATTGTTAGTTGGCGGCACCTGGTTTCGTTTAGCGAAAGTAAGTGATGCCACTGCATTAGCAAGAATAATGATCGATATTGACAACACTCAAGATGAGTTGTGGAACATTGATGTTAAAAAATCTATGGCGGAACCAATACCAGAGGTTAGAGCTATATTGATGCCATATGCACTTAAAGTGCGCAGTAGATCTAAAACTACGAAATCCCATAGGGGCGTTAAGCGTGATGTTACAGATTGGTGGGTAGAAGAAGATAAACCAGATGGAAAGGTTGCATTTAAAATCAACAGAAAGCATCCGTTATATATTGAAATTGCGGAAAGTTTGGGTGTAAATAAAAATATTTTAGACAGCATGTTAAATAAAATAGAACAGACAGTTCCTGTTAGAGCTATAGACGCTGTCATTAACCAAGATCCATATTCGATTTATTTGGAAAAAGATTTTTCCGAGGAAAGTGTAAAAGAATTAGCTCTTTTCTTAAAAGAACAAGGAAAAGATAGAAATAAGGTTTTTGAAATAATCAAAATAGATTATGACGACAAATTTGATAAACAAATAAATGAAATTTTAGATGAGGTGTTTGCATGATAGAGAAAGGTTCAAAAGAATTCGAAAAAATAGCCAAACAAGTTCAAATAGATTTGGACGATGTTGAGCAACCAATACCATATAAAAAGATAATTCAAGCAATCCATCTCTACGAAAAAATAGTAGGCAAAGGCAAAGAAAAATTATCAGAAGAAGCTTCTATCGCGATAGTTCGACGTATTGAAGCATACTTTCAAGTGTCTTACCCAGATGGCGAAAATGTGGTGGTCGTTGAAACAGATGAATCACGAAATAGACCGAAGTGGTGGACAGAAAAAAAAGGCGGGTTAAAGACATATTATACGGATTCTTACTTTGATTACTTATACCAATACCCCTCTACGATCAAAAGCCGGAATAAAGCAGATATCGACGCAACAGATGAGCGTACCGATCTGATATTGGATAAATTGTTTGACCCAACATCAACTATGGAAGAAGACCGTCGTGGTCTGGTTATGGGTAATGTTCAGTCAGGGAAAACAGCCAATTATGCTATGCTTATCAATAAAGCTGCCGATGCTGGATTTAAATTGATAATTGTGTTGACTGGAACAATAGAAATATTGCGACAACAAACTCAAAAGAGATTAAGAGAAGCTTTTATTGGTGTGAGAGAAGATCCTATTAATGGTGCGAATAACAGAATTGGGGTCGGCAAATATAGGGAGCTGTCCGGATTTGAAGATAAGACACCCTTTTGTATGACGTTGTATGACGCCGATTTCAAATCTAATCAACGTAAAGCTTTGCAACCGTTAAATTTAGGTAATACATCGGTGCCCAAAATTTTGGTTGTTAAGAAATATTCTACAGTGTTAAAAGAGATCCTCAACTGGCTAGAGGGGAAACAAACTAAAGAACACGCAGTGTTGATTATAGACGATGAGGCCGATATGGCATCTGTATCGACACGTGAAAATGAAAACGATCCAACAACAATAAACGGTCTTATTCGCAAAATATTGGAAAAATTTGGCAAAAAAGCCTATGTCGGCTATACAGCAACGCCTTTTGCAAATATTTTTATTGATCCTTTATATGAACAAATAGATGAAGGCAAACAAACACCGTATGGATTAAGCTTATATCCAAAGGATTTTATTATAGCTTTAAAGGCGCCTCAGGCATACATTGGTGCCGAAAAGATATTTGGAGGAGATGAGGACAATTATTCGGATTTCTTGGTAGAGATTTCGGATTGGGAAAAGGCGTTTCCAATTAAGCAAGTATCGGCCAATGTCAGCGAATATGCAAACGAGATTCCTGCTTCTTTGGCGAATGCGATAAGACTATTTATGATGAATGTTGCTATACGAGATCTACGTTTAGACGAAGATAGAAACAATAGTATGCTTGTTCATGTTAGCCGGTTAAGAGTTGTTCACCAAAAAGTGGTAGAGCTTTTGAGAGATTTTGTGGCGGATACTGCTAATAAGGTTAAAAACTATGCAAATTTACCCATTAATACAAAAGAATACATCAAATATATTGCACCTTTTCAAGAGTTGTTTGAGACAATGCGGGGTGATGGGTATGATGGTGCTTATGGTGGTCACTGGGGACAAAACAAAAACAACAAGACTTTTGCCTGGAAAGATGTTTTAAGTCAATTGGTAAAGATAGTAGACACGATACAAGTTGGTGGTGCCTATTCTGGGGTTAAGGAAATTGTTTATCCAGACAAAGGAAGGGTCAACGTTATAGCAGTTGGCGGAAATTCTTTGGCCAGAGGGTTTACACTAGAAGATTTAAGTGTGAGTTATTTTGTTAGGAATGTTGGAGCTTGTGATACTTTGTTACAGATGGGGCGTTGGTTTGGATATAGACCAAGGTTTGAGGATTTGTGCCGCATATTTATGCCAGAAAACTGTATAAACAGCTTTAAATACGCCACCATGTCTTCTCTTGATTTATTAAAAAGTGTTAAAGAAATGGAACAAGTAGAAGCTGAGCCAATAAATTTCTTAATAAAAATAGCTATGCATCCTGCGTCCCAGTTAGTTTTAACCGCAGCTAAAAAAGCTCGTAATGCGAGTTATGATGATGGCCTAAGATTAGATGGAAAATTGTTCGAAAATGGGGATCTTAACATAACCTCTGGAATAAATGATGGTAACAAACAACAAGCGATGGACACGTTAGAAAAGTTCATAAAATTGCTGCCTGACACATATGTAAAAACAGATAATGGATATTATTGGTCATCTATTGATGCTAATAGTGTCATTGATTTATTAAATAAGTATCCCATTGCCATACAAAAACGTTATTCAAATGACTATTTTATAAAATATTTGGAATTAAACAAACAATTAGATTGGAGTATTGGTTTAATAAGTCGTGATGGTAAAAAAATGAATCATGGTAGTAAAGATAGCAACGCTGGTATTCCGTTCGGTGGACTCAATGTTCGTAAAGTGACTAGACATTATAGAAAAGATTCTGGAGATAAAAGAATTAGCATGTCTACAAAAGAAGATGAATTAATCGGATTAGAACAATGTAATATCGATACAAGCATGGATAATTTACGTCTCAAAATACGAGAGAAGTACAGAAAAACTCCATTGCTGTTGATTAATATAGCGGATATTTACAATAGTGATGAACAGCTAGATAAAGAAAGTGTTCCTTTGTTAACGGTGACATTCCCTGGTAGTTACAATAACCCTTTCACAAAACCTTTGCGCGGTTATGCTTGGAACGAACAAGTTAGACAACACTTGTTGACCGAATGTATAGAAATAGAGGAAGAATTAGAAGAAGAACAAATGGAGGCACAAAATGGTTGATTTTGATACGATACAAAACGGTGCATATAGAAGAATTGACGAAAACTTGCCGTTACTTATAGAAAAGTCTGCTGATGGAGAACTTTCTTTTGTAATTGAGACTATGCCGCATACCCCATTCCAGGCAAAACAATTAAATTTAAAAGGTATAACCATTTTTGAGCGAAAACGCTTGGGGTTAGTTCAATTTGTGTTGTTATTGAAAAACGAAGCGCATAAAGAGATTTTTACACGCTTATGCCAGGATTTGGCGGACGTACCTAAAGTTGAATCAGAACAGAAATATATTAATAACATTTCCAATCGATTAGAACAATGGGTATATTTTTGGTCAGCAATAAAAAATGATACGATGGAATTTAGAAAACAAATGGGGTTAATGGGGGAATTACAATTCTTCAATTTTTTAGTATCCATGAAAATGCGGCCAGAAGAAGTGTTAGATGCATGGTTGGGGCCAGATAAAAATCCCCATGATTTTGTTTTCTTGAAAAATTTGTATGAAGTTAAAGCAAGAACAAGTGATGATGAAACAATATCTATATCAAACGAAAATCAACTAGAAGCGGTTGACTCAAAAGATTTATTGTTGGTCGTATACGAATTTATTGAGGGAAAGAATTCTGGCCAAACAATTTTAGATATGGCTAATCAAGTGATAGCAGGATGTTTTTGTGATGATCTTGAATTAAGAGCTAGATTTGAGAGAAAATTGTTATCGGAGGGGTTAAATATCATGGCGCCTTGCAGCAATCTTATACGATTTGAGAATGTTGGGGTGAAGTATTATCAAGTTGTCTCAGGTTTCCCTCGGATAATTTCTAGCGACATCCCTTCTGGAATACTAAACGTAAAATATAAACTAAAGGTAGATTCTCTAACGGATTTTCTGTGCACATTTAACAAAGGAAAATAAAATGGCGAGCATAACATTACAAGATATGTACCAAGATGTATTAGAAACAGTCCGGGGTAATTTTGTTGCCAGTGATGGTACGTTGTCAGATAAATTTTTGGAATACATATCAATATATTTGATGCAAGATGCGGATATAACGGATCCAATATTAGGTTTTTGGGAAGCCAAAACTCCAAATAAAAATTTCGAAATTTCTGGGTGTGCATGGGATGAAGATCGAAAGTTACTCACTCTGATTGGCTGCGATTTCTTTAATACCGATGAAATTCAAACTGTTACAAAAGAAATTTATGAGCGTAAATTCAAAGCGCTTAGAAATTTCTTAGAACTTGCCACGGATCCAGAAAAACTATTGTTTGTTGAGATGGAGACCACAGATCCAGCAGCATTGGTCGCCAAAGAGATTTTCGATAATTTTCCGCGTGCCAGAACCGTAGAATTTATGTTGCTAACCAATGGATTAATTACCAGAACACTGAACAAAAAAGATGCAAAAATTACTCTTAAAGGAATGGATGAAGAAAGATACTCTTTTAAAATTTTCGACATTAACAGAATTTTTCAGATCAAAACATCAGAAACATCATTTGAAGACTTGGAAGTGGATTTTTGTGAGACAACAAAAGACCATAAAGGTCTAAAGTGTTTGCCAGCTATTTGTGAAGGCTGTGCAGACTATATGTCGTATCTTGCTATAATGCCAGCAGAAACATTAGCTAAAATATACGAAGAATTTGGTCAAAAGTTGCTAGAGCAAAATGTGCGCACATTTTTGCAGTTAAAAAAGAAAATTAATAAAGGGATGTTAATCACTATCGAGGAAGCACCAGAACGTTTTTTTGCATATAATAATGGTTTAACCTGTACAGCTTCTGAACCTAAATTTAAGAGGGAAGGAGACGACTTGTATTTGCAATCAGCAAGAGGTTTTCAAATTGTTAATGGGGGACAGACGACAAATGTTATTCATACAGCATGGGAAAGTAAAAAAGATCTAACGAATGTTTCCGTACAGATGAAATTATCTGTAGTAGAAGACGGAGATAAATATTCAGATTTTGTAGAAAAAGTTGCCAGATTTGCAAACACACAAAATCCTGTTAAAGAATCCGATTTCTTCTCCAATAGCGAGTTCCATAAGAAGTTCAAGGAAATGTCACAGAGAATATGGACACCATCAGTTGATGGAAAACAAAATAAAACGAGATGGTATTATGAACGAACTCGTGGTCAGTACGAGGTGGATTGTGGTAAGACGCAAAGCGAAAAGAATGAATTTCAACGTTTTAACCCTAAAGAACAAAAGATAGATAAAATCATATTGGCAAAAACAGAGGCGATTTTCCAGGGGGCACCGTATATAGCTAATAAACAACAATTGGCATTCGCATACTTCGCTGATAATGTAGAGAAGAAAATAGAACAAGACGAATCCTCGATAAACGATAATTATTTTCATGAATTGATAGCAAAAGTTATATTAGCGAAAAAGACTGATGAAATGATTGCTGATACAAATTGGTATAAAGAAAACCGTTCTGTAAAATCAGAATATAAAGCATATGCTTTAGGTTTGTTAAACAAATATGTTTTATCAAAAGGTCGTTTTCTTGATTTTGAATTTGTTTGGACAAGACAGGGTATTCATAAGCCGTTTGAAAAAGCAATAGGTATCTCAATAAAAGCCGTCAGACGTTTTATGTTGGACCATTACCCAAATCCAGCGGATTGGCGAGAAAAATTCAAAATGAAGGGGCTATGGGAGAATGATATTTCCAAAATAGATTTGGATTTGCCTGCAGACGTGTTAGATGAGATATCCGTTAGTGAAGAAACACAGAAAACTGATAAGAAAGCAGCTCGTAAAGAAGCTAAAATGGTTAACGGAATGGAAGCAACGGTTTTTGTTGTTAATATTCCTCCTGAACATTGGCGAGTGTTGTTAACTTTTTATACAAAACACAGGGAACTATTAAGTGATGAGAAAGGTATTACAGAATATGGCGTATTAACCTCTATGGCAAATGGTCGAATAGCGGTGCCAAGCGATAAACAAGCAAGAATATTGCAAAAATTGTATTGCCTTGCCCAGGAACATGATGTAAAATTCTCTTAAAGCAAGAGGAAGGAATTTATGTCTGTTTTTACGATGATGGACTTATGTGCTGGAATTGGGGGAATTCGGCACGGATTTGAGATGACAGGACACTTTCACAATGTGTTGTCTGCGGAAATAGAACCCAATGCTTGTGCTGCGTATAAACATCTATATGGTGAAGATCCTACCAATGACTTAACTTCGGAAGCTTTCAAGAAAAAAACGAAGAACCTTGATTGTGATGTTTTAGCGGCTGGATTCCCTTGTCAGACCTTTAGCCGTGCCGGGAAGAAAGCTGGGTTTAAAGACGAGGAAAAAGGAATCATATTTTTTGCAATTCGCGACATTATAAAGGGTATGAAACGGCGTCCAAAATGTCTGGTTTTAGAAAATGTTGATAATCTGTTAACACACGATAAAGGCAATACTTTTAAAACAATTTTAAAGACGTTGATACAAGAATTGGGTTACCATGTTGTTGGGGCTGCTTTGGACCCAAAAACTGGCGAACCTATTTTCAACTCCAAGGATTTTATTAGAAATTCTAAAAATTTCGGAGTGCCACAAAATCGCCCACGCGTCTATATGATAGCTTTTGACAAACGTCGTTATAAATCAAAGATAAAGAATTTGCCAACATCTACACCATCAGAGAACAAGCATATTCATTTGTATAAATCTTTAAACGATTTGCTAGATAAAGAAGTTGAGCCAAAATATTTTTTGTCTTCTGGATATTTGAAAACCTTAGAAAAACATGCGGAAAGGGAAAAAAAGAAGGGGCATGGTTTTGGTTATAGAATCGTGAATACACCAGACATTTCTAATCCAATCGCAAATACTATTTTGGCAACAGGTGGGTCTGGTAAAGAAAGGAACTTGGTGTTGGATGTGCAAAACGGTAAGAAGTATGCTGGGCAGGAAGCTATGTTGAAGAAGTCTCCTATAAACAACAAAAATATTAGAATGATGACACCGAATGAATGGGGAAAGTTGCAAGGATTTGTAAATTACGGGTTTAAAAAAGGCCGAAAAGATATGTTTTCTTTTCCAGAAAATCTTACAGACAGTGCAAAGTATAAACTGTTTGGTAATGCAGTAACAATACCCGTGGCACGAACTATGGCTGATTTTGTGTTGGTGTGCTTTGGGTTGTTGGGGGAATAAGCAATTTGAATAAAAAGATGACAAAATGGGAAATAAGATCGATTGGAAAACTTATCTCGGTGTGACTATCGTTCTTTTGATTATCTACGCCTTTGTAAAACAAATGATTGACCCTACGCCATGCTATCCTGGCGATGTCATAGAATATAATGATGGTCGTAGCTCGGCCACTTGCCAAACAACGATTGAGGAATATGATAAATGGGCAAGAAAACATATGCCATATGATGAGTACCTACAATTCCGAAAGGACGAGGGCTTGGATGATGACGATTAACATTTCTATTTCTGCTGATTTTTGTTACAGTATGCTACCTAGTGGCCATTCTGAAGGATATCTTTAAAACTCTAATTCTAAAATTATTTTCAACAATTCATCAGGAATATAGGTTTTCGTTTTTTTTATCATTTCATCTGGAATACCATAATATGATTTTTATAGTGTTGTTGCGGGCATAAATTATGAACGGGCACTGGGGGATTTTACATTAGGTGGGCGTGTAATGATTGAATATGATATGGCGCAACAGTCTAATAAAATAGGTCTAGATATCTCGGACTATAAGTATATTTTTGAAATAGATGATACTGACCGACCGTTAGGTGCAGAGTTTGGGTTATGGGCAGGGTATGATGTTGGTTTGGTAGATTTGAAGCTGCATTATGATATAAGACTGCGATCTGATTTTGTGAATCATACAGGGTTATTGTCGATAAAGTATGCTTTTTAAAACATAAATAATCCGCCCCGTGTGGGCGGGTTATTTTTTATATGCGTTCCACAACACCTCAAACTGTTTGCTGCATTCTTTCGCTGGGGGGGATTAGGACAGAGTGTTTGGTTAAGCGCTACGGCTATATATTGCAGAAGGTGAATAAAAAAAAGGTGCCAAACGGCACCTTTTTTATTCGTTGTAATGTCCCTCGAACACGAAAGGCGATATTGTTGTGCTTTCATTATGATATTCATTTCCCCTGTATAAATGCAATGCTTTCTTAGATCTTGTTGTTGCGACATAGAATAATCTGCGTTCCGCTTCGTACGCATCATCATTTGTTTGGGCCTGAGACTTTGGCCAGGTGCCATCATCAACATTTAAAATAATGACCTTGTCAAATTGTTGCCCCTTTACACGTAAGGCTGTGGATAGAAATACACGGGCCGGTTCTGTATCAAACAGTCTATCGTTTGAATCCTTGGCCATGCTAGCGGTTGCAATTGCGGCGTTAAAGTCTTCAAGAAAACCTTCATAATCGTCACCATATTTAGAAGCGAAATCTAGCAGGCTGGCAAGTGGCGGGTCCCTATAATACAGATCTTCCAATGATCTGCTATAGTTTTGTTTTAAGCCTTGGAAATCCCGCAACATACATTCCAAAGTATTGTATACATTGTCTGCTTTTAAAAACTTGTCCATTGCATTCATGAAATGTGTTATAAAGGCATCCGTGAATAGATTCTGGAACTGTTTTGGATACTTTTCTGCTATGGCACATAAAGCTTCTTCTATATTAGCTTTTTTTACATTATTTGCCAAAAACAACCTGGTTAATGTGTCTTTTTGGGTTTTGTATATTTCATTTTTGCTGTCTAAACATACTAGCTCGATAAGGTCTGCCCGAGTTGGTTCTGTCTTTTTCTTTTTAATTTCCATAACTCGATTAAGGCTTTCAGCTGCTCCGGTCAAAAAGAAAGCTAAATCATCACTAACATAATACGGTACGGATTCTTTAGTCAGTAAAACCTGATATGGCAAAAGGCTTGCTTTTAAACGGGATAATACCGCAACAGTTTCGCCTTTAGTATCTACTGTATTCTTAATATCTTGGATAACATTATCTATCATTTCTTCTTGTGTAGAATATGTTAACAATTGTATTTCTGCAGAATCTGTCGTGTTGTGCGCAGAGACATTCTTAGTTACTCGGTTTTTGTTGTTCGATATTAAATACATAGATTTTTCAACGATATTTGCAGGCGATCGGAAATTCTCGTCCAATATGTATGTTGTGAACGATTGGCTAAATATTTTATCTGGGTGCAGTATAAAATAAGGTGTCGCGCCACGGAACTCGTATATGGCCTGATCATCATCTCCAACAATTACCAAGCCCGCTTCATTTAGTTGTTGTAAATTTGATATCAGAATTAAGTCAAGCGGGCTGGTGTCTTGAAATTCGTCAACGAATATATAGTCTATTTTTGCTGTACCATTCCACTTTTCACCTTTTTCAACTTTCTTCAGTAAAGCAATGTTGGCTAAATATTTTTGGTCGTCAAGCGTGTATAAACCTGCCGCCTGCATTTGGTCGCAACAGTCCTTCCAAAAAGGAATCCACGTGTTAACCATGAAATCTGTAGTTTGTTTTTCATCTGTGCAAACGACCCCAAGTGCGTGTTTTAATATTTCTGTCAGGGCTTCATAATAACGTTGCAGTCCAACTTCCTTGATAAATTCGATATGTTTTTCATATGTTGCGGTGTTTGCTTTTGCGTCTTTTGTGAATTTAGTATGCACAAAACCGATGTTTTTAAATTCGTCCATTATTTCCAAGAATGTTTCACTGTGTCTGGTTTTTGAACGGCTGGTAAACAATTTACCAAACGTCTGTCTATATTCTGGTTTATCCCAAATCGGCTGTAAATGGTTTAGCAAACAAAACTTTCTATCTTTGGGTGTCGAGATGATTTGAGCATTTTTTAATACATTGGATTTGATATAGTTATTTCCCCAACTGTTTAATGTGTTTACTGTTACGCATGTATCGTTGTCGCAACGTTCGCGAATTTCGTCGGCTGCCCCACGTGTAAACGTAAAAACGCTGATTTTGTCTTTTGGGTTATGGACACAAATATTCTTGATTTTTTCAATTATAGAAAATGTTTTTCCACAACCTGCCGGCGCCAGCAAACGTATGAATTTACTAGAGCTATTTACAAATTCCTGTTGAGATTTAGTTAAGTTTGACATGTTTGCTCCCATTTCTTATTCTTGTTGTGTTATTATTCTGGTTTTTTGATCTGTTACATACACTATGTCAATCGGTTTATTGTTGCGAACCTGGCCCCCAGCAGCAGTATATTGAGATAATAAATAGTCACGAACAAGCGAGTTTTTAGTATATCCAATTGCAGTTTTCTGATTATGGTCTGCGTGTCCTTTGACGGTTATCCCCAGCTCTGCCAACATGTTAATAGCGGGCAGTAAAGTCTTATATTGCAATTCTTCATCTTTCGTTTTTGGCTGGTCTACTAAATACATTAAGATATTTCTGCCTTTTTTATCTACGGCTTTCACATCAAATCTGTATTTGTTTATCATTCTGCTTATAAGAGTGGGGTTTGGATTCTTTTGTGCCAAATACATCAGGGCATTTTGACCATTATAATCCACGATATTGATATCTTTCGTGTTTGAAATCCAGTCATCAATATCTTTAGTATTTTCAGCTTTTGCCAATGGCAAAAATACACTTTCGATATCAAAGCAATCAGAACAATATGTTTCAGAATTATTTATTTCCAGTTCATTTGCATCAAGAATTGTCTTTCCGCATTTACAACACGTCCAAACATAAGACTCATTTGATGTTTTCTTGCCGTATGAAAACTTGTCTTTGTTAGAATGATCAACAGAAAAAAGCCGAAAATCAAAATCATTTATAGAACCATATTTAGATGTTTTAATATACTGGAAACAATTTTGACAAACGCTTAATTTGATTCTGGCACCGTTTTCCATGCCAAACGCCCCCTCGGTATCAGTGACGCCCCAGTAGCGATCTTTACGATTTTCTTGCCACATTTGAACAAGGGTTCTGCACCAATACATATGAACCTTGTTTCTATCTGATTGTTTTTTGTATGCATTTTCTAAGTCTGGTATATACAGGTATGCCACTTCACCGTTTGCTGCCCGTAATAGTTGCCCCCGTTGTGTATTTATAAATTGACCTTTGTCATCAAGTTTTGGTGGTGCAATCAGACCATCAGAAACCAATTCCGCCAGCGTCCCATAAAAAGTTTTCGGAATTTTAATAGGGGTGGCATTTAGTTTGTTTGCGATGCTTTTCAACACAGAAACAGCGTCATCCAGATGATGAACGTCGTTAATATGAATGCCGGTGTCTTTCAATCCTATTGTCAATTCATTTCCTTTACAATGCTTTCAATGGTTGCTTCTGCATTTGTTAGAATTCTAAATTCAACACGTCTTGAAGCGGCTTTGTCCTCTTGCCCCTTGGAATCACGAATATATCGCGAGAAACTTAATCCATTGGCAGTTATAAAATCTTTCATATAGTTAAAGTCATCTTTGGTAAAATTCGGTAACGTTAGACAGTATTCCAAAACACTACGCGTTCTGTCCTGCGAAAGTTTCATGTTATAAAAATATCGCTCTTCCATTGTTTGTCCGGCTTTACCTGTGGAATCTGTATATCCCTCTATACGGACTTCTTGAATAGCTTCCTTGTGCTTTTTTATAAGTTGTACATAACGTGGAAAAAATTCTGCCAAGGTCGCTTTAAATTCGGGCTTAACATCGGACTGACCTGTGTCAAACCTGACATCATCCCCAACAAAATAGACAGACAATGTGTCTTCGTTGATTTTTGCACCCCATTTAGACATATCTTCTTTAAACTCTGCTTGCAGGTCAGCGTACAACATCTCTTTTTGTTTTTTGTAGTTCGCCTGAATATTTGTGACAATTTCATTGTGTTTCTGGATTTGCATAATAATAGCCACAGATACAAACAAGAATACCATCATAAGTGCGGTCATAATGTCAGATAATGATATGAAATGCGATGAGTCATCACGATTTTTTATAAACATTTATTATTCGCCCTTTTTTGCTGGTTTCTTTGGTTCTTTTTGTAATTTTTCAATGGTGGATTTTTGATCTTCGTATTTATTGTGTAATTCGTACAAGTCGTCTCCCATTTTACTCAAAGCGCCTGCAATGTAACCGCCGGCTTCGCCCAATTGCTTATCCATTCTGCCAACAACACCTTGTAGCTTGGTGACAGACTCTTCTGCAAAGGTTTTTGCCATATTATCGATTGTGGTAGCCGTGTTTTTAGCCATGTTATCAACTGTGTTGGCTGTATTTGTCGCCATGCTATTAACAGTATCACTTGCTTTTGTAGCAAGTTTTTGCAATTCTTCTGCGTTGTTCTTAGAGATATCTTTGATTCCATTAACCAGTTTAGTAGATGTTTCCTTAATGTTCTCTACAACAGCTTCTCTGATTTCTGTGTGTAGCTTCTGCAATTCTTCTTCTGATGATTTTGTTATTTCTTGAACAGACGTGACAACAGCCTGACTCATGTTGTTTATTGCCTGTATCTCAGTATTTGTCTCGGCAATTACTGCTTTTATCTCAGGGATAAACTTATGTGCTTCTTCACCCAAGGAATCAAGGTCTTTAAGGGAAGTGTTCAATTTGTCAATGTGCTGTTGGGTTCTGGACATAATTTGTTCAACGCTAGACGCAGAATTTGCTAACTGTTCCAGTTTTTCATTATACGTATTTGTGTAATCAGTTAAATACTTGGTGTATTGCTCCATGTATTCTTTGTTTTTGGCTTGCCAATCGACCAACTTATCAACGGAATCAGCAAATGCCTTAAAGTTAGCCCCGAATTGTTCGGATAGCTTGTTGTTAAGATCGCTGGCAACTTCATTTAAAGCGCTTGAAAACTGGACCGCTGCCGTTTCTGAAACTTTTACGGCAAATTTCTTAAATTCGGCCTTTAACGCAACCAATTCATCAACTACATCAGCATTTGGGTCTATCTGTTTGGTGTTTTCGTCAATTGATTGCAATACTTTGTCTGTATCAACTTCTTCGATTTTATTCCATCCTAATGAATCCCATAATTTGCGCATGATAGAAAAAATCAATCCTACGATACTTGTGATAAATGCCAATTTTAATCCGCCCAGTAATTCTGACAGGCTTGCGGTGACTTTATTCACATTAGAAATATCTAAACCATAAAGGCCAATGAATATCCCCACAAATGTTCCCAACATACCAATTGTTGGATACCAAGATTTGTTGTATGTGTGTTTGGTCAAATCATAACCAAACAGCCCACCCATAAAGGCACAGAATATAACTGTTACTAACAGAGTTATTATATTCGTGTCCATGATAGACATCAGTAACCCAGAAACCAATGCGGTTCCTAATGCCCAATACCAACTTTTATTGTTTACATATCCGAATTTTTTGGCGTTTTTCTTTTTATTTTTCATTTTTGGTGCCTTGTTTGTAGAAGTTTATTTTTTCGTGTTTTTTTAGTTGGGACACAAATCATACAAATGATATTGTTTTACACCATATTCCGCAAGAAAAAATTCACACAAAACAAGGAAAAGACAAGAAATACAAAAAACCATAAGGGGCAAATATTGCCCCATGTGGGCGGGTTTCTTTATCCATACAATCCTTTTTGACATCCTGTGAATTCGGTTTATACTGATTCACGGAATGGCGGAAAGGTTTTATCTTTGCATTGATTTAAATCAAAGACGATTTTAGAAGCATCCTATAACTTTCAAGTGGCTTGTATGTTGCTGGGTATTATTATATCAAATGCGATTAATCTTTCAAAAATAGGTCGTAAAGCACATCAAAACCAACCCGCTGTTTTTGCAGCGGGCTATGGTTTATTTGTGCAAAGTGTAAAACACGCCACGGGTTGTGCCTTGTTTTGATATGTGTCCCCGTTTAACCAATGCTTGTACCGCCTTGCGAATGGTTTCTGGATTTCTATCCATCGCAGATACAATCTGTGGCATACTAAATCCTTTTAATATTTTTCCCAGATAATACCAGAAAACTTATAAATTTACAATTTTTATGCAATGTGTTGCACCCGAAACGTGAATGCTGTCATTTGTCTGTGCGACCAAAATTGACGGGTATGTGATTTATAATAAAACTAAAAAGGAGACAGGCATGTATGCAGATTGTTTGGATGATTTGTTAAAATCAACAGAATATTTGACCAGCAAGGCAATCTTACCGATTGTTTTGGGACTAAAAGATAATGGAAAACCATTGGTTATAGATTTGTCTAAAATGCCACACTTATTAATTTACGGGAACAAAAACAGTAATAAAAAAATATGGGTAAATTTTGCTATTAAATCAATAAATTCTAAGCGTGAAATGTCGGGACTGTGTGATATAAAACGCATCCAAAATGTCAAAGAACTAGAAAATGAATACAATTTAATGGAAAGCAGATATCGGGCTTTGTTCAATAACAATATTTCTAACATCCGCCAATATAATGAAAATATACAACCGGCGATGTCGTATCGTATCATAGTAATAGAAAATTTAGAGAGTTTGATATTTGAAAACCGTAAAAAGACCGATATGTACATATTACGTCTTGCAGAAAAAGCAAGGGCTGTTGGTATGCACATGTTGTTATGCATAGACAATGTTTCTTCCAGGGTGCTTTCTGGGACAATAAAGGTTTGTTTTCCTGTGCGTATGTCGTTCAAGGCGGACTGCCGTGCAACTGCCATCAGTTTTTTAGGTGAATCTGGTGCAGAAAAATTAAATAATGATACAGACTTTTTATTCAGCGATTGTGGTCGTTTGCCCGTCTTGATTCATATCCCCAGCAGTAAGGTCGGAAAATGATAAACATTAAATTACCTTTGTTGCTGGGAACTGGCAAGACGAATATGCCCGTAATTACAGATTTGTTCCTATTACGACGATTGTTGATTGCGGGCAAGTCCGACAATGCAAAAAATGAAATGATAAACAGGTTGCTGAAATCATTGGTTGACAATGTTGGTGTTGATAATTTTTACGTGGGTACTATCAATGCTAAATCTGTTGGCAAGGCACCAAAAAATGTTCAACAAATTCAATATCCGACCCTGTCTGGGCGTATGTTTACAGTTCGCATGCAATTGGTGTTCATTTATAATCTAATATCGGATCGTTGTATTGAATATAATTCAAATGATAGTCCGATTGTTTTTATTGTTTGTCTGCCTGAAACATTTACAAAAGAAGAACGTAATATTCTTCATGATATATTACTATATGGTCCTGCGGTTGGTATTTATTTCATAGTTATGGTCAAGAATATGCGTGGCATAACAAAAGATTTGCGTTTTTTATTACGAAATCGGATTTGTTTCTATGATACGAAATACAGGTCCAGAATAACCCTGGGGACAGAAATTGCCAACACTTTGTCGCCCACAAAAAACGACATGTGGTTTTTGATTGGCGATAATAAACCAAAACATATTTTATGGCAGGTTTAACAATTTTTTCCACTCGTCTTTTTTAGTTTTTGAATTGTTTGCCGGGCTACTAGATGGCAATATATTTTGTTCTTTTATATTTTTTACATCAATTCGTTGTTCTTTTGCTGCATCTAAAAAGAACTTATATGCTTTTTTCCCATTAAAGTAAATTTCTGCTTTGCCTGGCAATTTAGACAAGGTATTAAAATATGGATTTTTTATGTTTTTATCGGCACTGCCTGATATTTCGCATGATTCAATCACGTCCCATAATCCGATGCCCAATCGTTCAAGACATTGTTTCGGTGTTTCTGAATCTTGTTTCCCCAGCAAGCTCCAAAAACTATTGCGTGTGTTTGCGTAATATTGTCCGGTTTTCCTAGATTGTTCCCCTGGAAATGTTCCCAAAATAATTTTTGTTGCATTCTCCAAATTTATCGGGGGCAGGCCGTCTGTCCGTGTCGATGTGCATTTTTTTATCGCGTTATTATATGTGTTGACTAATTCAACTGGGGCAATTGGTTTTATTTTTCCACCCCATTGGAATAAATACCATGACATCTCTTCAAATCCGTCTGCACGCATTTTGATTACAACACTACCGTCTGAATTCTTGATAAATTTTTGTGTTGGATGAAATGTATAGCGTTCAATTGCATCGGCCACACTGGCATCGGCCAACCACTCTACATCATACGGACCGTTTTCAGAATGATATGCCCCAAACGATTCCAGTGCGTATTTGTTGATATCAAACTTGCCTGGATTAAACCGTTCGTTTGTCTGTGTTATATCGCTTAGTTTATCTAAAATATAGGTGCGAATTATTTTATTGTCGCCATCTTTATATGCAACCAAATAGTTGTTGGTGCGTCCATATAGAAACCCCAGTGGGCACAGAATGCGTTTGTCGCATGTATTGTCTTTTTGTGTATATTTAACATTAACCTTGGTGTTTGTCATAACCGCATGTTGCAGTATTTGCATAGTTTCTAAATCTGTTTTTATGCGTGGATATGGAACCATTGTATTTGTGCGTGATAAAATCATAGCTTCAATATCGTTCAGTTCGCGGACAGATTTTTTTTCTTGTAATATGCGGTTCAGTTTATATTCCAAACATTCTAAATCGGTTTTTATATCATCGTTCTTGATTTTTTTAATCGCCATATTTAATGCAGTCATATCTGTGGCAGAAATATATTCTGGTGGCAAATTATCTGGCAATTCCAAGCGAAAACGTAAAACTTTCGGGTTTTGTATATCGTGTGAAACGACCAACGCATCATCAAAACGTTCCCCCAGGAATTTAATGGTGCGTTCTGCGGTTTTGCGGCTGCATCCCATAAAAGATATGATTTCTTCATAGGTCATACCAGACATTGGTTTGCACAACTGCTGAATCAAATCTAAAATCGCACCAAATTTATGATAGTCATCACGTATTTTCATAATATCTGCCTTTTGCTTATCTTACATAATATCATAAACAAAACAGGGTTGCAATAAAATATGCGTCAAATTTGGTCGTGTGAATGTCCATGCATATTGAATGCGTTCGTATGTTTGATAAAATAGACATAAATAATCATTACGCATGGGGGTGAAAATGAAATTCTTATTTAGTAGCAAAGCCAGAAAAGAACGCCAAAGGTTAAAAGACAGAACCGATTTATTAAAATATGTATTGCAGGACAAAAATATCCCGGGAAATATATCGGGTGCCGTATCTGGTCCCTTATTAGACGTGTTTACATACACCTCATGTACAGGCATTGTCCCCAGTCAAATTTTTGATTTGGCAATTGCCAATAACGGCAGTGCAAAAGTTATGCGCGAAACAGGCGAGGTTCAAATCTGTCTGCCCAGAGATTATCGCACAATGGTATGGTTTCCTGATTTACTTAAATCCCGCGCGTTCAAGAAAAATACATTAAATTTGCCTGTTGTTCTTGGGGTAAATGAAATTGGAAATCCTGTTGTTGCCGATTTATCGAAACTAGGCAATATTTTGATTTGCGGCAACAGGGGAACAGGCAAAACTTATTTAGTGTTTTCCTTGATTTTGTCTGTGTCGCAACATTTTGCCCCAGATGACATAACGTTTGTAATGCTTGATACAATGGGTGAATACTTCCTTTTTAACGATTTGCCACACACGGCAAAACGCATCCTGTCGACCAATCCAACGGGTGAACTAATTGCATTGTTAAACATTGTGAAAACCAGGCCAACACAAGACGAATTGCCACATGCACCCATTGTTTTGATTGTGGACAAAATATCTGACTTGAAACCACAGGCGCAAGAAATCCTGATTGACATTTTGATGGACGGACCAGCTAAGGGCGTATATTGTATCGCAACTGGGGATATTTCATATCGACTGCTTGAAAAATTGCAAGCATGCTTTGATACAAATATTGTATTTAATATGCCCAGGAAAGCATTGCGAAGAATCTTGCAAGCGGATTCAAACGGCCTGTCTTTATGTTCATATGGTGATGCGGTGGTGCGGACAAAGGCGGAACCGCCAATCCGCATACATACACCATATGCATCGGATGATACTATATCCAAAATTGTGGGGTGGCATGTACAAACAAATGTCGCACAGACAGACTTGCATAAAACTGTGTATGATTATATAATTGTAAATAATCCAAGCATAACGGACATACAACGAAAATTCGGCATAAGTTATATCCATGCCACATTGTTGCGTGAACGTGCCAATATCATAGCCCTGGGGGATAAGAATGACAGATGTATTAGAGAAAATAAGAAAAGTGTTTGAAGATTTGATGCTACACCGAACTTTTTTTGTGTCCGAGGCCGATTTCCAACATGCGTTCGCAATGAAGTTAGCCAATACATTTCAAGCCGAGACAGATAGGATTTATTTAGAATTTCCTGTCGAATTAGATGGTGACTATGTCGCCCATATAGACATTATGTTGATGCATGACGGCAAAAAGTATCCAATAGAATTAAAGTATAAAACCAAAAAAACGGATTGTCAGGATGTTTTGGATAATTCTGGGATAATGGCTTGTAAATTGTTGAAAAACCAAGGCGCTGGCGATCTGGGTGCATATGACTTTCTTTATGATATACATAGAATAGAGTCTATACAAGAAAAGTGTGCAGGCGTTGCCATAATATTAACAAATGACCCATGGTATTGGACTCAGGGAAAAAGGAAGTCCATATGTGATAATTTTAGAATATATCATGGCAGAACAATAGCTGGGGAATTAGAATGGAATATTGATATAGAGCAACAAAACAACCCAAACCATTTTACAAAAAAGCGTCCCGGATTTGGACTAAATAACACGTACACTTGTGAATGGAAGCAAAAGTCAGATAAAAGCGAATTCAAATATCTCTACATTGAAGTCCCGCCAAAGAAATAAAGTAGCTAGTTCATCAGTTTGCGTATTTCGCCCAGTGTGTCTTTGATGGCTTGCGTGCGAAAGACGTTGTATGCATCATTAAATTCGCTTTTTGTAATGACTGTTAAATTATAGTTTGTTTTATCTGTCTTGGGTGGCAAGATTGCGCCCAGTTCAGATTGAATTTTATTCTTATTTTTTATACTGCTGGCCAACAAAATGATTTGTGGAAAATGATTTTCCCCAGCAATCAATTCAAGATGCTTTTGCAATGATTCTGGTTTTAGTAATACTTCCTGGTCGTTCAGGATAAAAACTTCATAATATGGATGAAAAATTGTTGCCGGGTAAATACACTCTCGTTGTGGCAATTTAATGCATTCGGTTTTTGCTGAAAAGGATACGCCACCCACACACACCTCAGAATCCATCAAGTGATTTATCAGACCATAAAATGCGCGCGAATTTACCGCGTATAATCTTTCCAGCTTTGTTAAATATGCGTTCCTTGATTCGTCAAAATTCATTGTTTTTCTCATAAAACACACCCCCTTTATCGATGAGTACATTGTTATATCAAGAAACAGTAAAGGCAACTACAAACATCTGTATACGACCATTTTAGTCGTATGAAAATCCCTGTAAATTCCCTGATGTTGTATGCAAAAGACCGTAGAAATATCATGCTCCGCCAGGAATAAAAAATACCCCATGCGGGGTATTTTTTATTCCTGTGGGTGTCGCAGTGTGGACAAATCGTTCGCAATCTCTGATTGCTGGGTTCGACAATGAGTAGGTTTGACAAGTATTACGCCGTCAAACCGTCAGGAATGCCCCACAGCCCCGCCATCTGCGGGGCGAGGGAATACTTCATCTCCGCCAGATTAAGAATCTAAAAGTTTATTATCGGTGAATGTTTTGTTTTTCTCTTTCAAGTAATCTGTATACAATTTAGACCACTGCATTAAATCAAAAAAACGATTATTCATATATACCGCTTGTCTTGAAACTCCATCCAAAATAAAACCTGTTTTTTCGGCCAATATTGCAGAGTCCTTGTTTTCCAAAATATTCACACGCATTATTTTATTAACTTTCAATTTGTTAAAAGCAATATCTTCTATTTTTCGGTACGATTCTGTGGCAAAACCACAGCCACGGGCCTTCGATACCAGCCACACAGTATTTAATTTTAATATAAAGGCATCTTTATAAAATGATATTTTTCGCATACCGATAAACTGGTTATTATAGAAAATATAAAATGTGCAAGTGTCTTTTTTGTCGCTTTCCGCATGTTCTTGCATCATTTTTAATGTGTCCGCAACAGATTTTGGCAGTATTTTAGGTGCTTTTATCAAGTGTTCGTATTTATAATCATCGGGGGTCTCGAATTTTAGCGCATCATAAATAATTTGTGCATTTTGTTTGTTTGGAACAAGATGCTTTAATACCAATCGTTCTGAATGTAAATTCTTCAAGAAATGTTTAATCATAAAAAAACCCTTTTATCTAATTAGAAAAGAAAATGTTAAAAAACACAAGTTTTTTTATCAGAATATCAATGTTTTTGTCTGTGTAAGTATAAGAAGGTTTATTCCGAACCTGTAAAATATGACACCGTAAAACTTCTAGATCTTTAGAATTTGTATGTGTGTAATCGAACTGTGTTCATACTCCGCCATAAAAATCAAACGCCCCCTTGTGGGCGTGTGCAATCGCCTGGTACGCGAACTTGGACTATCGGCACAACTAAAACGCGAATATGAAACGGAAATCAATTCCGCGGGCGACTATCAATCCCGTCTGACCATCATGCAAAAATGGTTCGGCATTGTGTTTATGAAGTAAGAAATATTGCTTGATTTATCTTTTTTATAGATTAGCCTAACAAGAAACGGCTTAGAAATGTTGATTGTAAAAAATCTTGCAAAAAAATTTGACGATAATGTAATTTTCAAAAACTTAAATTTTTCTGTTCAGGACGGCGAAAAAGTCGCTGTTGTCGGGTTAAATGGTGCCGGAAAATCCACTTTGGTTAGAATTTTATTAAATCAAATTGATTACGACAGTGGTGAATTTTATATGGGTAAAAATCCACGTATTGGTTGGATGCCACAAACGATAGATGAATTGAATCTGCCGGATGATGTTATTGTTTATGATTTCTTGCGTTCGGGGCGACCCTTGGCCGAAATAGAACGACGTATGACGGAAATATATACCAAAATGTCTGAAGGCGATAATTCTGAAGATATATTGCAGCAACTTAGTGTATGTCAGTCAGATTTTGAATATTGGGATGGATATACTGCGGAATCTGAATTAGAAACTATGATAGACCAGATGGGTATCGATCGTCAGAATCTGAACAAAAAGCTAGGCGAATTATCAGGTGGTCAAAAATCCAAGATTTCATTTATCCGAACATTATATTCGCGCCCCAGCATTTTATTTTTAGACGAGCCGACAAACCACCTGGATGCCGCCAGTCGTGAATGGATGACAGATTATCTGGTTGCAACAGATGCGTCGGTAATATTTATATCACACGATGAAGAATTTATAGACAAGGTCGCGGATAAGACTCTGTATTTAGATGCTATGATGCATACCGGAACATTATATGGGTTTGGGTATAAACGTTTCTTGCGCACATTGGCGGAAACAAACGAGAGTTTGGAACGGCAATTACAAAAGCAAATGCGTGAAATAAATCGTATCCAGGCATTTGTTGACAGCCAACGTGGCAAATCGGGTAAGGCAAAAAGACAGGCGCAAAGTCGTGAAAAAATGTTAGATAAAATGCGTCAAAATCTGGTGGTTGCCCCAACGGAAAAGAAAGATATTGATTTGGAACTAAGTCCAAATCGTGAAGCGGATATTTTGCCAATCACGGTGGAAAATTTAAACTTTTCATACGTTGCCAATAAGAAAGTAATTAAAAATCTTACATTTTCATTAAATCGGGGCGAGAAATTTTTAATTGTTGGGGAAAATGGCGCAGGTAAATCGACCCTGCTAAAATTATTATACAAAATATTAAAACCTGATTCTGGTATTGTTCGTATTGGTAAAAAAACCGACTTGGGATACTATGCCCAGGAATACGAGACATTAAACCCAAATATAACAATTCTGGAAAACGCATCAAGTGTAACAAATATCAGTACATCAAAACTGCGTTCTGTTTTAAATCATTTTAATTTTGTTGGGGACAAGGTAAAACAAAGCGTAAAAACAATGTCGCCAGGCGAACGCAGCCGTTTAGAACTGGCCAAATTATGTCTTGGTGGTGCCAATGTTTTATTATTAGACGAACCAACAAATCATCTGGATGTGGCAACCAAGAAAACCATCGCACAAAGTTTTTCAGAATATGGTGGTACATTGATTATAGTCAGCCATGACTTAGAATTTTTGAAACACCTGGGCATAGATAGAATATTAATGTTGCCTAGTGGCCGGTTACAGTTTTTTGATGAAAGCATTGTTCGTAGATATATGGAACAAGAAAAACTAAAAGGACATTGATATATGAAACACAGCAAGGACATGAAAAATGCTAAACATGCAAATTGATACTATTAAATTAAAAAATATGGAAGCCAAGTTAAATTGTAAATTTGGTGATGATGGCGTGTTCGTAGAAATGGCACTTGCCTTAAACGAGTACCAAGAACAATTGCCATCCATCAGTGGTGTTTCATTTGGTGTCTATTCTGGGGATTTAGAAAAGATTAGAAAACTTGTCGAAAAAGTCGATGCGAAATGGTGTAAATATTTTACAGAAAACACAACAATATTTTGTGCCTTTGTCAATAAAGAACCCGTATCTTTTTGTATAATAACGCCAACTGCTGATTCTATTTTGTGTGATGATAAATTAAAAATCGGTGGCGTTGCATGTGTTGGAACTGTGCCAGAATACAGAAAGCGCGGTCTGGGGCTTAAAATGGTAGATATGGCAACGGTTTATTTAAAAACGCTGAATTGTGATATCGCTTATATTCACTATACCCATCTGGAAAAATGGTATAAAAAGTTGGGTTATGAAACGGTCGTCAGATTTTCTCTCTCATAGGACTCTATAATTTATAACAAAAAAGCGTTCTATCATGCCAAAAATTAAAAAGATATTTACCGAATATGGACTAGACTTTGATAATAATAAATATGGATTTGGGCGCAGCACAGAGTATGAATACCCTGACGGCACAGAAATGCGAACCCATGAACCGGTGAAATTCAAGAAAGTGCATGCAAGATACTTCAGAATTTGGATTGGCAAGATTGTTTTTATCATTGATTCCGACCGCCCGCACTTTTGTGTTCGCAAAAAGACACGCTGGAATTTTAAGATTGTATACGGAAAAAGTGGATTATAACTACTTGAAAAAAACAAAAAACTGCTTTATAATAAATGAGAAATGACAAAGAATATATTGCATTTTAATCAGATTTCAAACAGTGCGCAGTTTTGCGTACGTGGTTTTTATTACGCCTATTGACCCCTTATGGTGTTATGGGTTTGATTGGCTTTGGCACCATAAGGGGTATATGTCAAAGCCAATTTTTTTATTCATAAAATAAAAACAAAGGATTTAAGTAATGAAAACCAAAGAACAAATTATTGATGAAATTCTGGATAGGGGCATAATCGTTGACGTTTTGCCATCGCGTGCGGAATTTAAGAAAAAATTATTAACCGAAAAACTGCGCTTTTTTATCGGTGCAGACCCGACAAACACATCGTTGCACCTGTCGCACGCCAAGAACTTTATGTTATTGGAAGAATTCAGAAAACTGGGACACGAAGTCTTTGTATTGTTCGGTGACTTTACCGCATGCATTGGCGACCCCAGCGACCGTAATTCCGCGCGCGCCAGATTAACACCAGAACAAGTGCATGAATTTTCTGCCGATTGGGTGCGTCAGATTTCGCCAATTATAAACTTTAACGACCCAGACAACCCAGCAAAAGTGGTCTTTAATGGCGAATGGTTGAATAAACTGACTATGCGTGATTTGATTGAGTTGTCATCAAATACAACCGTTCAGCATATGCTGGAACGTGATATGTTTCAGAAACGGATTAGTGAGAATCGGCCAATTCACCTGCACGAATTCTTGTACCCAATTTTTCAGGGCTTTGATTCTGTCGCGCTGGACGCGGATGTTGAATTGTGTGGCACAGACCAGACATTTAATGCGCTGATGGGACGGACATTGTTGCGAAAACTTAAAAACAAGGAAAAGTTTATCGTGTGCAATAACCTGATGGAAAATCCGGTGACGGGCGAACTGATGTCAAAATCGCGTGGCACAGGCGTTTTCTTGAATGCAGGTGCAGACACGATGTTTGCTCAGATTATGGCGCAACCCGATGAAATGATACGTATTTTGCTGGTAAATAATACTCGGATTCCATTGGCGGAAATTGATGCGCTGGACATAGAAAACAATCCAATGCAGGCAAAACTGTTTACCGCGCAAAAAATAACGGAAATATTCCACGGTGCGGACGCGGCGATTTCGGCACAGGAAAATTGGCGCAGGACTTTTTCAGACCGGTCTTTCCCAGACAATGCGCCTGAAATTAAAATCACCCAAGACGAATTGTCTGTAATGGAAATCTTGAAATTAGGTATGCCGGACACATCAAACAGCGAACTGCGCAGACTGGTTGTCCAAAACGCAGTTACGATAAACGATGACAAGGCAAACGACCTAAATCAAACAGTTGTAACCGATAAACCGTTATGCGTGCGTGTTGGTCGTAAAACATTTTTCAAAGTCACAAAAAAATAAAGAGGTAAAAAATGGCAATATTGGAACGTTTAACAGAAATGCAAAATGCCCATGGTAAAAACCGTCTGGTAATGATACTGGACGGTATGGGTGTTGCTGTGATGCGCAGGTTGTTGGATAAAAACGGATATTTTTGTCGTCATTTGACGGACGTTGAAACGGCCATTGTTCCTGCGACAACTGTGGCGGCAACAACAGCCTATCAAACCGGCAAAATGCCATGGGAAACGGGCTTTATCGGTTGGTCACAGTATTTCAGCGAAACAGATGAAGTTATAGAAATTTTCCTGAACAGAAACCTTTACACAGGCGAGCCATCCAAAATGCCACAGCATACAAACATACTGCCGTGTAAAACAGTGGTCGAACGCATGTGTGATAATGGTCGTCGTGCGTACGAAGTTATGCCAGCATTTGCCCCAGGCGGTTTTGATACGTTTGAACAATGGCTGGCACGTATTGTAGAATTGTGCAATACAGAAACCGATGCGTATATTTATGCATACTGGACAGAACCAGATTCTTGCCTGCACGAATTGGGTGCAGACGCCCCAGCGGTCAAAACATTATTGCGCGACATGGAACAACAGATAGAATTTGCGCTAAAACAAATTCGCAATAAAACGGATGTCTTGATAACAGCCGACCATGGGCATACAGATATTGAATCTTTGTTTATTGACGATGTTCCAGAATTGCTGGAATGTTTGTTGCACCCATTGTCGTTGGAATCACGTTGTGTGTCGCTGTTTATAAAACCTGAACACGTTCAGGAATTTCCAAAATTGTTTGAAAAACACTTCGGCAAATGGTTCAAATTGGTGACGAAGTCAGAATTTGAAAAACAATACCTGCACGCAGAACAGCCGATACGGTTTATAGGCGACTTTGTTGCGCTGGCAACTGATAAATATGACTTGAAACAGCGGCCAGATACAATTGTTCTTAAAAGTCACCACGCAGGTATAACCTCAGATGAATTGGAAATCCCAATCATAAAAATAAGTATATGAAATATTGAGTTTTTATAAATCATAGTCTAAGATATGAAAAAGGATACGAAATGTCAGAACGTGCAATGTTTAAGGGTGTAATCAACCTGATTATAAAAAAAGACGACAAAGTCTTGTTATTCTTCCGCAATGATGGCTTTTTTAACTATGATGGTGGTTGGTGGGTTCTGCCGGCAGGACACATTGAACAAGGCGAAACTGCCATGGCGGCAGCCATACGAGAGGCCAAAGAAGAACTGGATATCGACATTGCACCAGATGACATTAAATGCGTACACGTCATCAGTAATCTGGCCAGTCGCACAGAATCTTTTGATTTCTTTTTCGAGGTGTCAAAATACACCGGCACAATTCG
>JAFXFG010000034.1 GCA_017520675.1 Alphaproteobacteria bacterium | reverse complement strand
GATATTGGACGAGGCCACATCAGCCCTTGATTCTGAAAATGAAACACTAATACAAAAATCTTTGGTCAATGTAATGCGTGGCAAAACATCTGTTGTGATTGCGCATCGTTTATCCACATTGCGCCACATGGACAGAATTATTGTGATCAGACGTGGCAAAATTGTTGAAATGGGTTCGCACAAACAATTGTTGCAACAGGGTGGATTATATCGGCGATTGTGGAATATGCAAACGTCAGGCTTTGTATCGTAATAGGGGGTAAAACAATGAAAAAGTTTCCACGCATTATCGATATGGGTGATTTCCGGCTGGTAAAACTTGAGCCAACGGCACAAAATGCCGAACGGTTGTTGTCGGTTATAAATGACAATCGTGAATTCCTGGGCGAATTCTTGGAATGGGTTGATGACTATACCACAACCGATAAAACACTGGCGAATATTGAAAAATCATACGGCGATGATAAATGCGCTTACTTTATTATGGTAGATGGTGAAATTGCCGGCAAGATTGGCTTTGTGGATACAGACGACAATATGGGCGAAATCAGTTATTGGCTGGCGCATGGCTTTAATGGTCGTGGCATTATGACGCATGCATTAAATAAACTGACCGAAATGGGTTTTAGCGACATGGGATTACAGCGCATACAATTGACCCTGGATAAACAAAATATTCGTTCGGCGGCGGTTGCGTTGCGTTGTGGTTATGAGTGCGAGGGTGTCTTGCGCAAATACTTTGTCTTGCGGGGGCAGCCACGTGATATGAAAATGTTTTCAAAGGTGGTGGTATGAGAAAAGATACAGCAAAATCTTCGGCATTTGATATAAATCTTAGCCGGAAACATCGCGCCATCGGTGCGGAAATCGGTCGTATAAACGCCCGACAAATTGAATTATTAAAAAAATATGCTGGTAACTTGTCACCGGTGCAAAGTGAACTTACCGCAAATGCGGACAGATTGGCGGAATTAGAACAGGCGGCGCATGCCTTGGTTCCATTTGATGCGGTGGCATTTGAAAAATATGCCGCAACATTGTTTCAAAATATGCAGGCGGTTATTGTTAATGATGCCGTTTTGTCGGATGGTGCGATTAACTATGCCACGCTGAATGATGCGGCACGTGCCGAATTTGGGGTGCGCTTGTATCAAAAAATGGCACAGAAATATGGTGCCGCTGATTATTCTGAAATGCAGTTTATTCTTGCCACCCAAGACGGTATGGGCGGTGGCTATGACTGGGATAAAACTATCAGAGTTTCCACAACAGAAAGTACAGATTTTGCGGGATTTGTGTCTGTCTTTGTTCATGAATTTTCGCATTATGTGTATAATAAATTGCCACATAAATCGCCGATTAACGCCCAGTTGGTTAATATTGCAAAACAAAACTATGTCCCAGGGCCATCGCCAACAAAGGCGCACTTTGAAAAATATAAAAATCAGCCATTTGAAAAACCGTCTTATGCATTGATGGATTATTTTGCAAATCACGATTTTGTGGGCAAATTGGCCGTGGCAATCAAAATCAAACAGAACACACTGTCATGGGGTATGGAATAATGCGATTAAATAGTTCTGAAATCTTGTCCGCAATTTCACAAAAACCGATTGGTTCGGGGACCGAGGCCACCACATACGATGCAGGTTCTTATGTTGTGCGTGTGCCGCATACGGTCAAGATTGATAAAGCGTTTCGGGACAAACTGTCATCCGGTGCATATCGGTACATGCGCACCGACAATGTACACGGTCGCCGCAATTTTGGTCAGGCTTTGTATAATTTAACCGACCCAATGTCTGGGGCTGTGGTGTTGTCAGTCTGTAAAAAGGTTGCCGGCATTCCAACAAATGATTTGGTCGAAGAACAATTAACTGCCCAACAACGGGCCGATGCGGTATCTGTGGCGATTGAAAAAATGCGCATAATGGCATCTGCACCACAAAGTGCGTATAACAAACTGGTTGATGATTTGAATCATCTGGCCACGACCAATTTCACAATTGACCCATCCGAAGGTAATATGCTGTTTGATGCTGGGGCTGGGCGTTTTCATATTATCGACCTGCGCCCAGAAAAAAATATTCGCAACATTGGTGATTTGATTCTGTTATTGCTGACCGATATTCCGGATATGCCTGATAATGCAGAATACTATAAATTGGAATTGAAAATTATGGGCAAATTGATGCGTGCCGCCCGGTCGCGTGGTGTGAAATGTGCGGAACAATTAAAGCTAAAACCGCGTGCCTTAGAGGTCTTAAAATCCGATGCCGCGCGCAAATTATACGAAAGCAATTATCAAAATATTGCACTGCAATCGCATTCAAAATAACATGAAGAAACTTGACATATGGCTGGTTTGTGCTATATATAGGGTATGTTAAACAAAAAAGAAATCTTTTTCAAAGCATATGAACAGAACTTGAGTGTAAGTTCTGTGTTGCTGTGCGTGGTTTCAACCTTTGCCACAACCACCACCGCCTAGGTGCGGTGCTGTTTCTTATTTCTGGATTCTGTGAATCCATACAAGTAGTTTTAATAGTTTAACAATTTAATAAAAAAGGTTATAAAAATGAATAATGAAAATAATAACAACGGAAAACAGTGTTTTTCCGAAAACGACCATCGCCGTATTGGTCGGGATTTAGATTTGTTCTCGTTCAGTGAATACGTCGGTTCTGGGTTGGCTTTGTGGCATCCAAACGGTGCAATTATCCGCAATGAGATAGAGGATTTCTGGCGGCAAGAACACCGCAAAGCCGGATATAAATATGTATATTCTCCGGTTGTCGGGTTAAAACAATTGTGGGAAAAGTCCGGCCATTTGGACCATTTTGCCGATTGTATGTATCCGCCTATGGACATGTCATCAAAGGACAAGTCCGAACAAGGTGCATATTATGTAAAACCGATGAGTTGTCCTTTCCATGTCGCAATTTATAATTCCGCGGTCCATTCATATCGGGAATTACCAATTAAATATTGCGAACTGGGCAACGTCTATCGTTACGAGGCATCTGGTGGTTTGCAGGGATTATTACGTGTGCGTTGTATCACGCAGGATGATGCCCATATCATTTGCCGCAAAGATCAATTTATGGAAGAATTGTCCAAGGTCTTTGATTTCGGTTTGGCGTTCAATAAAATCTTTGGCTATGACAAGTTCAAGGTTTATTTCTCGGTCCGTGATTTAGATGGCAAAAAAGACAAATACATTGATAACGAGCCGGTTTGGCAATTTGCAGAACGTTCCATTGAACAGGTCTTGAAAGAGAAAAAAATCCCTTATGAGATTGATGTCGGTGGCGCAAAATTCTATGGACCGGCCATAGATGTCAAAGCGATTGATGCAAACGGTAAAGAATGGCAATGTATGACGATACAATTGGATATGAATTTGCCTGAAAAATGGGGCATGTCATATATTGGCGAAGATGGTCAAAAACATGTGCCGATTATGTTGCATCGGGCAATTCTGGGGGCGATTGAACGCTTTGTTGGTGTGTATTTAGAACGTTGTGGTGGCAAGTTGCCCGTTTGGTTGTCGCCGGTTCAGGTGCAAATATTGCCTGTATCAGACAGACACCAACAGGCGGCATTTGAAATCCAACAAAAACTGATGGAAAACGATATTCGTGCCGATGTAGACAGCTCTGGCAATACGATTTCTTATCAAATCCGAAATGCGGCCAAGAAGAAAGTGCCTTATATTATCGTGTTGGGCGACAAAGAAATTGAAAACAACAGTATTTCAGTTCGCTTACGTGATGGGCAACAAATAAACGACATTCCGTTGTCTGAGCTTATCGGTCGTGTGTCCGAGAAAATAAGAAACAAGAGCCTAGACCTGTAATGAAAACCGCCCAAACGGGCGGTTTTTTGTTGGTGCAAATAACAACACATGGACAAAAATTATGAAATATGATAAAATTCCGAACATGAAAAAAAGTAAAAAATCATTATCTGTTAAACGTGGGCTGCGCTTGTTGCGTATCGGGTGGTTCTTTCACTGTTTTATGCCGGTTGTTCCTGTTATTGTTTTGGTTTATACAGGGCGCGGCATAACCGTTGGCGACTTCTTTTTAATCCAGGGTATTTTCAGACTGGCGGCATTTTTGTTTGAAATTCCATCGGGATATTTGTCCGACCGTTTCAGTCGTCGCCGTGTAATGATTTTTGGCGCACTGTGTTCAATTATGGGGTTCGCAACCATTGCGGCCGCCTATGGGTTCTGGGCAATTGTCGCCGGCGAGGCTTTGCTGGGTGTGGGCAGTGCGTTATTCTCTGGCACGATGGAGGCATACACATACGACCTGATGAAACGCAATAAAAGCCAGAAACAATTCTTGAAGGAATTTGGTGGTATAATGACCTGGGCAAGTATTGCGGAATTTATCGCATCTATTTTGGGCGGTGTCATGTTTGTTGCCCTGGGCGCATCTGGATTATTATGGTTCCAGGTATTGTTTGCAGTAATGTGCGTGTTTGCGTTCTTGTTCCTGCCGGAATTATTAGAGGTCAAGCGCACCGTCAAAAACAAAACCGCCATTGCAGATGCGGTTGGGATAACATACCGGACATTGCAAAATTCTAAACTGCGCAATTTGATTTTCTTCCCGTCTGTGTTCGGTGCATTTACGATTGTGCTGTTATGGATTATGCAACCGATTATGGAAACCGCCCATGTGCCGGTTGCCTTGTTTGGTGTGTATTTTGCAATGAATCAATTCTCGGGCATATTCTTTTCCAAGTATGCGTACAAGATATGTGAAAAACTGGGCGAAATACGCGCGTCTGTAATAACAATCTTTGCGGTTATTATTGCGGCAATAATGGGTCTGATTGCAATACATACATCAAATATGGCGGTGGTTTATGTTGCGTGTGCAATTATGGCAACCGTGCCATCCATTAACAGATTGAACAGATTGCAGTATAACACACTGATACATCACAGCATTCGTTCTGTTGAACGCGGTACGGTTTTATCCACGCGCGCCATGGTCGGCACATTATGTGGTGCGGTAATGTTGATTGTGGCAAAATTCTTGATGGACGGCTATGGTATTGCCACGACATTGGTATTCTTGTTGGTTATGTCTGGATTGCTGTTCTGGATTTTGAACAAGGTACGAAAAGTCATCAAATAAAAACCGCCCAAACGGGCGGTTTGTTATAGGTATTCCTGTTTTTGTATGTTTTCTGGCACGTGTTCCAATGCGATTTTTATTTTCTTGCGCAGGTGTGTGATATAGTCTTCTGTAAATTCCAGATTTTTGTATGTAGTATCATTTTTGTTGTCACAAAACATCTTGGCTATATCAATCACATCTTGCAGTTCTTGCAGTGTTTCCAGCATGCTCATTTCCTGGGTAGTAAAGTTTCCGCCTTTGGTGTATTTCATTTCTTTCTCCGTAGTGTATGTTAAATAAATCGGTTCAGGTTAAATTCAAAGACTGTTTCTGATACATTGTCGCGCCGTTCGTTGATGTATTCTTTTATCTTTTTACCGCCCAGTAATTCGTACAGCCGGCAAACACGACTGTGGGTCAATGTGCCGGTTGTGAATTTGTCTGCGCCGGCATCTTTGACGTGTTTGGCAAATTCTTGAACCAGTGATAATGCAAATTTGGTGTCGCCAATTACATTTTCATCTACATATAATGCAATCAGTTCCCAGTTGTTGTTTTCGTCCCGCATACCACCGACCGAGCCAACAACATCGCCATCCGCGTTTTCTGCAACGATATTTACGGAATTTTCATTGCGGATTATATTTGCCATTTTTTCAATTCTGGCTGGACTAAGGTATTCCTGAATCTTCTGTTCCAAGTATTCTGGACTGTGCAGACCGGCAAAAGACCGGCGGTATCCGGCTGCAATAATTTTTTGGATCGCGGCCGCATCGTCTGGCACTGCATTTCTGATTTTTACATTCATATTTGTACCTTTTTGATCGTGGTGCGTTTTGGGATTTTCTGTAATATTACCGGTAATGTATCACGGTCATAGTTCCATGTCCATTTTATACCGCGCATTAGGCCACGCAGTGTTTCGCGGTATGTTGTCTGCTCGATACCAAATTTCCGGCGGATATACCGTTTAATCTGTCGCCAAATGCGTATCGTGCGTGATGGGGATACAATGTGTATTTCGGTTGCGCGTTTCAAGATTGGATTTACCCAGTTGGAAAATGATGCGCCCTCTGATATCCAGTCTTTGCCCTTGGCAAATTCAGCCGCCATTTCTGTGCGTTCGGATTCGGTGCGTTTGCGTGGGGCGGTGCCAGAATTGTCATGAAAAATCTCGTCTAAATGGCACAGGGGTAATTTGCGTGCCGTCGCCAACCGCCGCGCGTATGTTGTTTTGCCAGACCCCGGCGCACCAATGACATGAATTCGTGGCATTATCTGTCCTTTGTGGTTTGGGCTTGTTTTAGTGCCGTATAGTCCGCCATCATTTTTTTTACTGCACTGTCCAAATCCGTTCGTATGACTTCTGGTGTAATATATGCATTGGCAAAAGAGTTTTCAAACATCGGTTGAACTGGTTTTTTGAACAGTTCTTGTCCGATAATATCCACGATACGTTCTTTCAGGTCGTGTGGCACATTATATTTTTGGATGATTTGTTCCCCTATTAAAATATGAACAAACTCATGCGACAGCAAGAGGTATATGCGATAATCGTTTCTGTTATCGTTGCTCATACGGAACATTATGGTTGCGTTGTTGCCACTTTTATATCCTGCACCGCGTCCATATTCACATTCAATGGTCAGGGTTTTTGGCATTTTTGCATTCCATGCAGGCAGCAGTGGTTTTATCTTTGTTTCAATCATGTTTTGGAACATCTGGACTGCTGTATTTAAGTCGTGGTCCCGTTTGGTTAAATCAGACTGATTATATATTTCACTAATAAAAATATCATGATAATATTTGATTTGTGCGTTTGACAATTTTGGTCGTGCAAACATTTCTTGCATTCTGGGGTCTTCGGGTGCGAACATACTGTATGGCCGATTAAAGTTTTTAAGACTAGACTGGTACAGATTATACCAATCAAGAATATGATTCCATGCATTTTCTGCATCAAGATGTTCTATTTTTATCTGCATATTTATTCTCCATATGTCTGTTTTATGTATTCTGTCAATGTCTTTTCAATACCGTCAGACGTATTGATAAATTTTATACCATGCTGGTCGCATGTTTTTTTATATTGTTTGGATTGTTTAATAAAATATTCACCCATTTGTAAAATTTCATTATTGTCTTTTGCGGATGCCCAATCCGTTTTACGCGCACGTACTAAAAATTGTTCGGGTGTTAAATCTGGATAGCCTAAGCATACGACATCACAAGTTTCACAACAAATATTTTTTGCAGCCGTTTCAGGGGATAAATGACAACCTTCAACAACATATTTTCTGGTCGGGTTTTCTTGGTGTAATTGATGCATGTATTCAAAAATAAATTTTGATAAAATAGGTTCGCTTTTCTCTGGTTCTTCGTGCATGCCTAATTCAGGAAAAATTTTATAGAAGGTGGCAACAATCACATCAATCGATATTAATCCGCATCCAAATTTATCACATATCATATTCGCCAGTGAAGATTTCCCAGCACGTGGCACACCAATAATCAATAGGTTTTTCATAAATTATCCCTTGTTTCTCATAAATTATACCACAGGCAATCACAGTTTGCATCACAGTTTTTGGTGTTTTGGGGATTTGGAGCAAAAAAACGCACCAAATGGTGCGCTTCTAAACGGGTAGCCCTTGTCGGGATGCCAAGGCGAGTACAAAGTCCCAGATTTCCGCATAATACAGATTGAATCACAGGCAAAAATGGCCGTTTAACATTTGTGCATATCACTGCATACAGGCTGGTTTAAGTTGGTCCGTATATAGTTTCAGTTTTACATATTTTTTACACAGGAATTTTGGCATAAAAACACCGCCCGTTTGGGCGGTTCGTTTATCTTTCAGTTGGCTTGCCAAATTTTATATGTGGTTTTGTTGGTTGTCCGAATGTGTATGGTCTGCTTTTTGTAAACATTGTTGCTATACGCATTTGCATTTCTTTTTTATGTGTGGGGCAAAAGTGTGTTCCAACACCAGATTGATTCATAATGCAATTGCTATCATTGCAATGACCGCAACCAAAACGATGTCCAAGTTCGTGCTTAATCGTGCTTTTCAAAAAGTCTGTATTTTGTAAATCAAAAATAAGTGCAGAATTATAACTATCGCCACCAGAACCATTGTTGGCAGAAACAAAATTGTGTGGTAATACCAGAACAATTGTTAATGGTGCTTTGTTGTCGTTATATATTTCATCAAATTTTGCCCTGTAATAGTATAAATGTAAATCTGTAATATCCTTGAGATTTGTTGGTTGATTATTTACAATATCGGCTACCCCCTGATACGGCATTTCTTTTAGTTTGAACCAGTCTTTTTGATTTGGAAACAAGCCAACAAATTCTTTGATTGCATCTCTTGTTGCTTGTTTATGTGCAGGTGATAACGATGGTGATATGTAAAAATGAATATCCATGTCACCGATTCCCCAAGCCCCATGTTTTATCTCTGGTTTTCCAAAATTCATAATACGCTCTCTTGTTTTACATTTCCTTAGTTGATGGAATAATAGGTTGATTGTATTGCTGATATATCTGTCTGTATTCTGCGATGTTGGGTACCTGTTGTTCGGTTGCACGTTCCAGCATTTTTGCACGACGACTTTTTGCACCCATTCTGTGATAGAAATTGTGTAATTCCCTGGATGGGTCGGGTTTGTACGCGCGTTGCGCATTCACAAAATCCATAAATATCTGGTTGTGTGGGTGTGGCAGTGTTGGTGCAGTTTGTTCCACGACATCTAAAAATTTGGATTTATCCCCTGGATTTTTATCACGCAATTCTTTCAACATTTTTGCCGTTGTCAGCGACATGAACATATCGTCATTGCTATATCCCATACCCAAGACTTTTTCTTTGGTGTATTTATACAGTTCTGGCCAGTTCAATAGCCCCTTGTCATTCATAAGATGTTCGCATTTGTCGGCCTTGATATCTGCAATAATTTGTTTAGTTGCCGGATATTCAAAATATGCCAAGCCTAAGTGGTCATACATCAATGCCCCCGACATACTGGCAGATTCATTTAACAATCGCTGTTCTACATAATCTATAATTTTTTTATCGCCGGTACGCATTGCAGACAACATCATATAGCATGTTGCCGCAGAATTTGCCTGCATTTCATTGAACGCGCGATTGTTGTATCGGATTTGTTCCAGTTTTGGGTTCTTGGCATATTGTATTGCCTTGGCTTCATCCCGGGATTTGCCTTGGTATAATAATTGATAGTGTTCATCCAAATATTCCTGTTCGGATTCAACGACATTGTATTTGCCCTGAACCGCATGCATCAGTTCGTGTATTTCGGTATAAACTGTATAAAATGGGTCGGTCACCAAACCAAATGGCGACATACTTTCAGATTTATTTCCGTTGCGCAGGGCGGTTATCGGTGGGGATTTTTGCTGTCCATGTGTCGGATGTACAAAATAGTTATACCAAAATTCGCGTGTTTTTGGCTCGAACCCCAATCTGTCCAATATGGGTGTGATTTCTTCGTGGGTTTTGGTTAAATTGTCCTCGCTCATTGTACCTTGCAAGAATATGGTCATGTGGTTGTCTTTGTCTTCAACTGTGTGTTTACAATTTGTGATTTCAGCCAACATAAACCGGCGTACCATATCTGCGTATTTGGGCTTGAATTCGCCTGTTTTCAGCAGGTAGCGAATATCCGCATCTACATCATTTGCATTGTATTTGAAATTTATAATGTCTGCAAAAGTTATCATATCGTTGCCTTTAATCATGTTGTGTGGTCGCCCGTTGTTTTATCAAATCCATTTCCATTTGTTTTACGATTTCAGAAACACGACCACGAATGCCGGACGGGTTTATCATTTTTCCACCAACGGGGTGTTCGATGGCGGTTGTTTTTAACATTTCATCCAGTTCGTCTTGCCAATTAGGTCTTGTAAAGAAAAGTTCGTTTCCTTGGCAGGCGCATGCGTAAACCCCAGCCAGATAAGGGAATGTTGAACTGGCGCCGCCATTACGGGTATAGTAATAACCACCCATGTGAAACGGTGTTGTTTTGCCATTTGTTGGTATGCCTATAAGGTTTTTGTTTTTTATAGCAAATCGTTTGTCGCATGAAATCTGTTCGGTCATATTTTCTCTGAAAAAGGCACCGCCAATTACCATAATTCCATTTTGTTCACATTCTGCAAACAATTTATATGTTTCGTCTGCAAATTGGTCGTCTGGTCTGCCCCAACTGCACGATAAAAATCGTATTTTTTTATTTTCTGGTAACGTCTTATTTATTTCAAGAACGCGCCGAATAGCCTGGTTTATATATTTTCTGTGTCCTGGTTTTAGGGGTGTTCCTGTTATCTTTTCTTCGCCAGATAAAAATTTATTCTGTATTACCCAATTGTTTGCAGCAAAATAATATAAATCTGCATCTGGTGCGGTTCCGGTGTTTCGACCAACAGAACAACCTGCGACTAAACTGCCATGATAATCAGATGTGTCTTTGTCGCCATTTGGCCACATTCCAACTGTTTCATAGTGTTTTATTCTGTCTGCGTATTCAGGATGTTCGCAATTAAGACGTTGGTCAATAATTGCGATGCCAATATTTTTCCCGGTAAATCCATTACTATGTAAAGCATCCATTTCATCTGGATGTTTAGCATCGTTTAACATCTTTTCTGGATTTATGGTTTCTACAACAGACTGTGGCCATTTTACATTATCTGTCCAAGCAATTAGTTTGCCTGGGGTCAGTTCCCCAAGCATATATTCTTCGTACGGTATGTCTATGTCGGACATATCTAAATTTGTGATGTTTTGTCCTTTTATCGAAAGAAGTAGCGCATTAATGGTTTCTGGGTTTGGTATATCCTTGGGGTCAAAATCATTGTATGATGGCACCGTATTATTCTTTATATGCTCTAGACATATATCAATAAGTTTTTGAGTTGGTTTAACTTGCATATTGGCTCCTTTGTCTTTGAGATTATATCACATTTTTACGAGATGATGCAATTTATGAGTTTTTTTACATATTTTTTACATGGGGTTAACTTTCTGCTTGCATTGGGAATAAAAAAGCCTTATAATCCGCGTCGCATTGGGGCATAGTTTAATGGTAGAACTCCGGACTCTGACTCCGTCAGTGTTGGTTCGAATCCAGCTGCCCCAACCAAGATTGACAAACCCGCCGACAAAGGCGGGTTTTTATTGAAGATGCAAGGGTTTCAATGAGTTCGAAAGTTAGGTTTAAGAAAATACTAAATTTTTTGAATTTTCGAACTTTTATAAAAATTTGACAAATCGCATACATACTGTATAATTTTGTCGAATGTCAAAAAATATAGAAAATTTGTATAATCTTGCACAAAAAGGATGCGTCACGCATTCTAGTCGTTTTCATGCAGACGATGTTTTGTCTGCAGCATTGTTAAAGATTTCTGGGGTTATACCTGATGTTTCTGTAATTCAACGTGTTGGGCGTGTTCCACAAGATTTTGACGGTTTGGCTTTTGATATAGGGGGCGGTGAATTTGATCATCATCAACATAATGCGCGCGTGCGTCCAAATGGAAATAAATATGCCGCATTTGGGTTGTTATGGAATGCGGTTGGTGTGGAATATATCGCTGGTAAATACAAAACAGATATAAAAACCGCGACTGATGCGACAGAAAAATTTGATGTTGAATTTGTGACACCGATGGATTTATCTGATAACTTTGGAACAAAAAAATATCCAAATACTTTGTCGTCAATAATAGCATCAATGAATGACCCTAAATACACAAACCAAGAAACTAATAATATCTTTACAGAAACCGTTAATTATTATTGCAAACCTTTGGAACGGGCAATATACAATTCATATAAACTTACAAAAGACAAGATTCAGGCACAAATATTGGCTGTTTCAGACTTTATAACTTTGCCATTGGACGCGGATGTCGACCGGTCTGCATTTGAAGGGACAAAAGTTAAATATATTATAAAAAAATCTCATCGTGGAACATATAATATTACAACCGTAGAACCATATAAAATTCCGTTGGAATATATTAAAATGCCTGGATGTGTTCAGGTGTATAGTATTGGTGCGGCTTTTGATACATATGATAATGCGTTGAACGCTGCAAAGCATTTGATTAAAGATATTCAAATTAAATCAATGTAAATCTGCCAAGTTTAATTTCTCTTTCATATTATCAATTTCTTGTCCATTTTCCAATAACTCGGTTCGCGAATTGCATGACAAGCACAACCACACTTCGCGTCTATGACGCTTCGTGTGGCAGGCCACACGAACGGAATAGTTATTGCGAAGTAGTGCCACACATAGTTTCAACGACGTGTGGCGGACATAAGCAACCGTTCGTTTCAGGGCAAGTTTTCTTTTGTTTTCTAATATTTCCACCAAGTTCGAAAGTTAGGTTTTAGAAAATGTCAAAAAATTGTCATTTTTGAATTCTTTGTGATATAATTTTTGAAAAGGATTAATTTTATGAAAGATTTATCAATTTTTCCGCAAACAATCAAAACACCACGATTGGTATTGCGTGTGGTTTTGCCAACAAAAGAAAACGCAGCAAAGATTTTGAATATTATTGAACAAAATCGTGATTATCTTATGGAGTGGCAAGGGCATTTTGGTGAATTAAAAACCATTGATGATGTGGCGGCATATTTAACAAGACGTGCTAATCAAATTAAAGACAACCAAGGTATGTGTTTTTATATCTATCATAACGATAATATTATTGGTCGAATTCGCTTTTTTAATATTCAAGACGATGGATGTGAAATAGGATATTGGTTGATAAAATCTGCAAATGGCAACGGATTTATGAGTGAGGCACTGCAAGCGTTGGAAACAGAATTATTCAAATTTGGTTTCAGCAAGATTACGTTGGATATAGACAACGGAAATACACATTCAGAAAATCTAGCAAAGCGTAATAAGTATAAATTAAAAAAAATATTACCAATGGCTTCCTGGGCAAAATGTGTTGGAAAATGTGATTCTTTGATTTATGTAAAAGAAAGATAACATTTTAATAAAATTTTTCTTTCATCTCATCAATTTCTTGCCCGATTTTTATCAATTCGGTTCGCGAATTGCATGACAAGCACAACCACACTTCGCGTCTATGACGCTTCGTGTGGCAGGCCACACGAACGGAATAGTTATTGCGAAGTAGTGCCACACATAGTTTCAACGACATGTGGCGGACATAAGCAACCGTTCGTTTCAGAGCAAGTTTTCTTTTGTTTTCTAATACATACGCAGAGTTCGAAAGTTGAATATAAAAAAGTGGTGAAAAATCACCACTTTCGAACTATTTTGTAAGTTTTTTTAGTAATTCAATCGATTGTTCTGCGTTCTTTGGTGATTCTATGGCTAATATTGCTTTTGGACAATGTTGTTTAACCAGTTTTATAACTTTCTTAATATCTATTGTTCCATTGGTTATATCCAAATGTTCATCCCCACTATCTTTACCATGATTATTATGCAGGTGCATATAATCAATACGTTTGCCAAGTGTTTTTATCCAGTTGTAAACCGACATATCTGAATTGCAATTTGCGTGTCCAATATCCAAATTTACCTTTAATCTTTTATCATTGACTGAATCTATAACCATTTTTATCAATTCACTATCTTTTTCAAACTGATTTTCAATCATAATTGTGATACTGTTATCTTTATCGGCAAAGAATTCTTGCCAAAATGCAGTCGTTCTTCTTACCCATCCTGCATAACCATATGTTCCTGGGTAATACCCATTATGAACAACTATGCTATCACATCCAAGCTCTTTGGCACATTTGTATGCAAAATTATACATTTTCATTGTTTCTTTGCGTAATCCAGGCATTTTTGTTCCTGGGTTCAAGTCCCAAAAAGGTGCATGCAATGACTTATGTTTAATTTTTGTGGACATTTCCTTCTGGTGCTTAAGCGTTTTTGCCAAATTTTTTATAAACGGGTCGTAAAATTCTTGGAATTCAACACCAATTTTATGTTTTTTTATAAGTTCAATATCTTGATCAAAATCGCTTTCAGTACAAAACCTTATGTCCATAAAAAAACTCCTATCTATTCACGAAGAATTGTATCATAGATTGTTGATTAACACAACTTTTTTTAATCCTGATTTATATTTTAATTTATCAATTCCTCGCCCAAACTCTAACAATTCGGTTCGTGAATTGCATGACAAGCACAACCACACTTCGCGTCTATGACGCTTCGTGTGGCAGGCCACACGAACGGAATAGTTATTGCGAAGTAGTGCCACACATAGTTTCAACGACGTGTGGCGGACATAAGCAACCGTTCGTTTCAGAGCAAGTTTTCTTTTGTTTTCTAATAAATTCACCGAGTTCGAAAGTTGAATATAAAAAAGTGGTGAAAAATTACCACTCTCGAACTATTTCTTCCATTCTGATTTTAATTTACCGAAATATAATTTATCTCGCAAGGAACCGTTCGGCCATTTGCTGTCTTGGCGAATAATACCTTCCAAAGTATAGCCATTATGTTCTGCTATGGTCTTAGAAGCAATGTTTTTAGCATCACAATGCAATTGTATTTTATGACACCAATCTTGTTCAAATGCCATTTTTTCAATTCTGGGCATCAGTTTATTTATTATTCCTTTGCCCCTGGCAGATTTTCTTAACCAATAACCAATATCAACCTTGCCAGATTTTTGCATAATGTTAGAGAACCCGATTTCACCCAATAATTTATTATCTTTGAATATCCCAAACAGCATTGTTCTTGTGCCAAGATTGCGTTTGTAATAACTTACCAAAACATGTTCCGGGGATTCAAATAAACCGTCTGGCATCCAGAAAATCATATTTTTTTCATCTTGGGATACGATTTTAAAAATCTCTTTTGCATATTCCATAGTTGCAGGAATAATCATAAGAACGTATTCGCCGACTTTGATTTTTTTATTTCTGAATGCTTCAAATTCCATATTAAATCCTTGTATCACCATAATTATATCATAAATTCGTGTTTAAATCTATTTATCTGTTGTCTAAATTCCGCCAACTCAGTTCGCGAATTGCATGATGAGTACAACCAAGATGTACAACCGTTTATGTTTAATGGGATATTGAACGGCTTTTTGATTATGTGTATTTATATATATTGTTTTTATGTTGAAGAGATTTTTTAATGAATTCGTTATGTCTATATTTATTTTGTTTGTAAAATTAAAAAATAAGTGCTATGAATAAAATCATACGAAAGGAGATAAGTATGCCTAATGTAAAAAAATTGATAGATGTTTTGAAAATTTGCAATGTTTTGCCTGTTTTTATAGCACTGCCAGCGTTTGCTACTGCTCATACAGAAGATTTGGTTGTGAACTCGACCGATAAGAAATTTGAAATTGGTACGGGGGGAACTGTAAGATATCTTGGTAATTTATCTGGTGATGGTATTGTTTATGTAAGACCAGGCAACAAGGTGGATAACGGTTCGCGTCCAGATACGACCGCTGTGTTTGAGGGCAGTATAGCAGGCTTTACAGGTGAATTTCGTACAACACAATGGAGTAATGGTAGTTTCCCAAATGCGCGTGGGAACATTGTGTTAAAAAATTGGGCAGATGGTCAGACTGTTAAATTACAGGGCTCGGATGGTAATAACAAAGGTAATAGCGGTACAATTGTTTTTGATGGAAAAAATAAAGTTAAGTTGTTGGCACAAAGAGATTCTGGGGCAGTGGCTTCTATTTATCTGACAGGTGGTGCAACATTAGATAATACTTCGGATGTGGATCATTCTTTGTTCTTTGGTGCGGATAGAGTGGATGTGGATTCTGTCGAATTGAATTTGTCGGGCTATCAATTTATGGATGGCGCGGTAATGCATGCAGGTGGTGCAAATAATAATGTCGCAGGTGATGTTGTTACAACGGTTTCAAAATCTGCGTTTAGTGAAATATCTGGAAATGGAACAAACACAAATGTTGGTGGCAGTATTAAATTAAAGGTAGAAGATGTTACTGCAAAAAATGTCTTTGGAAATGTATTTTCAGATAAATCATTGGTAAAGGGTGATATTTTTGTTGATGTGTTGGATGCCGATGTTTCTAATACTGTTTCTGGTTTGTCGCTTAATTGGCCAAAAGCATCGTTTGTTCCACAATATGCGATGGGGGTAGAGGGGACAATCTTTGTAAATGTGAAGGATTCTGTTGTAGTAAAATCAGTTCGTGGGGCTAATTCATCAGCGGGCTATACGGCAAAGATGATGGCAGAAAAACTGTTGTTGAAAGATATTGTCATTAATGTTGAAAATACGGTGGTTGGTGAAGAAATTATTGGGTTGGGGTCTAATTTGTCAACCAAGGGCGATATTACTGTTAATATGAAAGGCGCTAATGCTGTTGGGTATGCAGATTTGGATGCAATAACAGAATTGGATGGAGATATTACAGTGCGTGTTGGTGCAAAACGTGCTGACACAACAGTAGAAGGTGATACTACACTGAATATTGATACCTATGGTTCAAATAAAGTATGGGTCAATGGTATTTTGAATCCTGGAAATGAATCTAATGCAGGTTATGTGTTGGGTGATGCGACACTGAATATGATGAATACGATTGATGGTCGTGGTGAAATTTTTGCTAAGACTATTGAAACATTTAATGTTCAAGGTAGTTCGGTTGTCAATATTAGTAATGTTGATGTGAATGTTTCTGAAAATATTGCAGCCGCATTTGATGAGATTAATATTGGCGAGGGTGCAGTCTTGACCGTCAAAGATTTGGCGATGAAGGAAGGCGCTGTGCTGAATATGACAATGACTGATACAGAGCATTATGGTAAATTGGTTGTTACGGGTGATGCAACAGTATCGGGGGCTGGCTTGAATTTGTTGGTTGGTTCTGTTGGAAATTATCAAGATATATTGGCGGGGCTTGAATTTGATGACTTTGCGTTTGTTTCTGCTGGGACTTTGTTTGATGTTGTTCATATCGGTGATGATATTACTGTAACAATAAAACCTGTTGAAGATTTGGTTGTAAATACAGGATTAACAACAAATGCGGCCGCGGTTGTCGCGGGATTGGCAAATACAGCAGATGAAAAATTAAATGAGTTGTCAATTCTTGTTCAGGAAAAGTTGCTGACAGGGGACGAGGAAGACAAAAAAGTTATTGAAAGTATTGCAACTGTGATTAATCCAGAAAAGGCATCTGTTGTGCAGTCAACAGTGGTTTCTGTGCAAAATACAGTTTCTTCATTGACTTCGAATCGTATGTCTATGCCTGCGATGGGACGTAATGGTGGTGATGTGAATTTGACATCTGGGGCAGTGTGGGCACAAGGATTGTTCAATAAATCAAAAATGAATAATCAATTTGATGCACGCACACGTGGTGTCGCAGCGGGTATTGATGGTACATTTAATAAAGTTGCTATGTTTGGTATAGGGTATGCCTTGAATCGTAGTGATATAGAACTTAATTTGCGTGATACCCAAATTGATAGTCATAGTTTATTCTTGTATGGTCAATATAAGCCGAATAAATGGTATGTTAATGCAGGTTTGAATTATACTTTGTCTGATTATACTGAAACAGGTGAAGCTGTGGGGGTGGCGGTTGTATCTGAGTACAAAACAGATGCGTTTGGCGCACAATTGATGACGGGGTATGATTTTAATAGCGGGGTTACACCGGAATTAGGACTGCGTTATTTACATGTTAATAGCGAAACATATTTGAATAGTTTGGGAATTGAAAATCAATTTAATGCTGCGGACTATTTAACATCAACTGTTGGTTTGAAATATGTATTTGATGTTGTTGCAAGCGATAGCGTCTTGTTCCGTCCAGAATTGCATTATGCGTTTAAATACGATTTGATTTCAGATAAATCATCTGCGACAGTGGCTATGCCAGGTGGTGCATCATATACCATAAATGGAGATAGGTTGTCGCGAATCGGTTCTGAATTGGGAATTGGTTTGACAATGAAGTATAAAGGGTTGGATTTATCGCTTAGTTATGACTTGGAAGTTCGTCAGGATTATACTTCGCAAACGGGTATGTTTAAATTCCGTACGCAGTTCTAAAAAAAGTCCCATCGTAAGATGGGATTTTTTCTGTTTTGCTGGACTTGTAAAAATAGTATGTTATTATTGTCGTGGCTAAGCAGGGTAAGAGAATGTGTTATGTTAAAAACACAGGTGTAAAAATGAGAAAGTATTTGTTCGCAGGGGTTTGTGCTTGTTTTGTTTCTGGGGTTGCAGTCGCAGATTGCAAATATATGGAAACGGAAAATGTTACAGTTATAGAAGAATTCGATTTTGTTCAAACAAATCATAAGTTTAATAGACCAATAAAAAAATATCGCCCAGTCGTGAAAAAACAGCAAAAATTGGCAGAACCGGTTAAGTTGAAAACACATACAGAAGTTGTTGAGTATTATCAGGTCTTGCAACCAGTTACAGTTTATAAACCAATCGGAACAGAGGTGAAACGTTATGTTGTGCCTGCAAGACATTGTGATAGGTGTGAAATGTAAATAAAAAAGGGTTAGGTTAGGATGGAAAAGAAGGATTTGGTTAGTGCGCAGAAGCAACCAGTGATGGAAAAATTGTCTGATGATAAAATGCGCGATTTGTTTGGGGCAAAATATCAGTCGTTGTTGTTTTATGACTTTGATGCGAAAAAGTGGAATTCTGATGAGTTTGTTGGAAAACCTATGTTGGGGGTGTGTAATAATATAAGTTCGGCAAACAGGCTAAAAGCAAATATAGAGGCGCGACCAGAATTTAGAAATTTAGAGGTTGCTGCCTTGGTCTTTATGCCAATTGCGTCAGAAAAATATCCTAATTTCGGAAATTTTCTGTATAATCCTTCGTTTTGTATGCGTCAGTATAGTTTTAATGGGCATGCGGTGGTGGCAACAATTGTTGTGCGTGATTTGAAAAAAGGGAAAATTTTGCCTGTGTCACGATTTTGGATCGGGGCAGATAAATCAAAGACTAGGTACGGTCTGGCACAGTCGTTTGTTCAATCATTTGTGAAGAATTTGTTGAAAAATGAAGCGTTGAAACAGGATTTTGTGGCAATAAATACGCGTTAAAAAAAATCCCCGTTTGGGGATTTTTTTATTTTGCAACAACAACCATTGCAGTTCGCAGAACTGTGTCGCCTAGCATATAACCAGCCTGCATTTCGTCAATAATTGTATTTGGGGTGCTGTCGGGAGTATCGATAACTTGGATTGCATTATGGTGCATTGGATTCAGTTGCTGTCCAAGTGATTCTATTTTCTTGATACCGATTTGTTCAAATGCAGATTCCATTGCACGTGCCATTGATTGAATTCCTGTGTCGTCAGGGGTCAATTTTAGTGCAGCATCAATTGCATCCATAACAGGTAATATTTTTTCAGAAATTGAAATTGCGCGGTTGCGGGCGCGTGATTCTGCATCCAATGCTGCACGACGACGGGTGTTTTCAAGTTCGGCTGCCAAACGCAGGTATTTGTCGTTTAATTCAGACAACTGCTGGGACAGTTCATCTGATTCTGGGGCAGGATTGTTAGATACTTCGTTTGCATCGTCAATAGATACTTCGTCAATTTTTATATCGTTTTCTTCGTTCATTTTATTTTCCGTTTTTTTGTAATATATAATTATTTTACACTGGTTATTATAGGTATGAAGTCGTCGCTTTTCAAGGATGCGCCACCAACAAGTACACCGTCTACATTTGATATAGACATAATTTCTGCGGCATTATTGCCTTTGACAGATGCGCCATATAATATAGGTGTACCAGACAGCCCCATATCGGCAAGTGTTTTCGCAATCAGATTATGCGCATCTGCGATTTCTGCGCTGGTTGGGGTCAAACCTGCACCAATTGCCCAACGTGGTTCATAAGCAATTATAATTTTTGTGTTTATGTCAGATGGGATACATTCGCGAACACCTGATTCAATGACAGCCATTGTTTTGCCGGCTTGCTTTTCGTCCATGGTTTCGCCAACGCAAATAATTGGAATCAGGCCATTGTTAAGTGCCTGGGTCGCTTTTTCGCGGACGTCAGAATTTGTGTCGCCATGATATTGACGACATTCGCTGTGGCCAATAATTACATATTTTGCGCCTGTGGATGCGACCATTTGTGCAGAAATTTCGCCTGTGTATGCGCCAGATGTGTGTTTGCTGATGTCTTGGGCGCCAATTGCAATTTTGTCAGATTTTGTGTTCAACATAGTGTATGGAACACACAGAATTACTGTGTTTTGTGTGTCGATTTCTGATAAATCAGATATGATTTTATCAAGTGCAGATTGCGAACCATTCATTTTCCAGTTGCCTGCAATAATTTTCATTAAAAATCTCCTTTTTTTCATTGATTTTATATGTTTCGTTTTGCTATGGTAGCGCAAAAGGGGATTAAATGCTAGAATATTTAAGAAATGCATCAGAAAAACCAATTGCTAAGATTTTAATCGGAATTTTGGCGTTCTCGTTCGTTGGATGGGGCGTTGCAGAATGGATTTTTGGTGGCGCAGTTGGGGATAATACTTTGGTTCGTGTGGGGGATTCTGAAATCTCGGCACAGCAGTTTAATGCAGAAAAATCACGTGAGTTGGCGCAAATGTCGCGTGAGCAACAACGTGATATTTATGCAGACGCAAATGAACAAGCGCGTTTTTCAAATAATGTGTTGATGAATTTGGCAGGACAACAAATGGCGCTGAATCGCGCAGACGATTTGGGGTTTGTGGTCAGTGATAAACGAATCGCACAGGAAATTCGTCTGTTCCCAGATTTTCAAGAAAATGGTGAATTTTCAACCTTTATGTTTGACAGGGTTTTGGGAAATTCCGGATATTCTGAGGCACAATTTGCGGATGTTTTACGTGGGGATATTATGCGCTCTATGGTTTTGGGGGCGGCGGGTGCGACAGTTAGTGTGCCTGAATTTGTTGTAAATGCGGCTTATAATGCCAGATACGCATCACGTGGAATTGATTATGCCACAGTAAAGTATGCAGATTTTGCTGTTGGAACGCCAACAGAAGAACAGTTGGAACAATTTTATAATCAAAATCCACGAATTATACCAGAAACACGTGTTGTTTCGTATGTCTTGGTTTCGGCAGATACAACCAAGCCAGATGAATATGATGCAGGCTATGCGACCGCAATAAAAGTAGAAGATGATATTATTGCAGGTGAAACAATGGCAGATGTAGCGAAAAAACATAATGCGAAGTTTGTTAGTCTGGATGCGTTTAGTCGTGAAAGTCGTCCTGTGGATGCGATATTGAGCGATAAGATGATTGCTAGAATCTTTGATATGGACGAAGCGGTAGAAAGCGAAATGATTGAATTGAAGGATGGTTTTCTGTTTGTGCGTGTCGATAAAATTAATCCACAGCATAAGGCAGATTTTCAAAATGTGAAGGATTCTTTGGTTCAAGACTGGAAAACAGAAGAACAAAAGAAACAGGCATATGTTCGCGCAAATGAATTGTTGGTTGATTTAAATAAAAATCAGGATTTGTCTGGAAAACAGTCTGTTACGGTTTCGCGTGCAGATGGGGCGCCAATTGAAGTATTAAATGCGGCCTTTCGCGAGGCGGTTGGTACAAATACTATTGTCCCAGGGACAGATGCGTTTTATGTTTTGCGTGTAAGGGATGTTGTTGCGCCATCTGATGATGAACAGAAAAAGGCAAAGTTAAAGGAAGAAATGCAAAATATGATGCAAAATAATCTGATGGATGATTATAACTCGTTCTTGAAGCGCGAGTATCCAATAGAAATAAATCAAAAGACATATAATAGGTTCTTTGGAATTTAATGAAATCGCCCACACTTGGTGTGGGTGTTTTTTTTTGGATGCTGTTTCTTGATACACAATCGCTTGCACGAAAGGTTGGAAAATGATATAATGCACAAGAAGGAATAAGGAAAGGAATGAGAAAAACAAGCATTTCTGCGCTTTTGGCAGTTGTTTTGTTTGGTGCGCCGATGGTGGTTTGTGCCGCGTATCCTGTTTATAATAATATGAACGGGCGCGGAATGCCCACGATGGTGAATGGCGCAGGGATGTATAATCCTGCAAATTCCGTTGTTTATAATCCTAATGGTTTTAATTCAGTTGTTGCAGCACAACCAACGCGTGTTACGGGGGCGTTGCCTCAGGTTGGGTCGTCGCGAACAATCGCAGGCAGGCAATATTATCAGCCGGCTGATTATGATAGGTTGGCGGACAGTGGTTTGTATATTGGACTGTCTGCAGGTTATAGTGTTTCAACAATGGGTAGTATTTCAGCAGACTATACCGCAGAAGAAGATGCTTATACGGTGCCTGGCGCGTTTGAGGCGGCAGATTTTATGTCTGATACTGTGATTCCGTTACAGTTGTCTATTGGGGCGGCAATCAATAATGATGTGCGTGTGGATTTTTCTTATTTGCGTTATTCGGGATTGTCTTATCCAAAGACGGTCAAAACATCTGATGGGGCTGGTGGCTTTGTAGAGGCACAGGTTGATGGTGGTGCAATAACTACAAATACCACAATGTTGAATGTTTATTATAATGTTGATTCGTTTACAGGGTATTTGGCGGGCGGTTCTTTGCGACCATATGTTGGTGTGGGTGTTGGTATTTCGCTGAATACGATTGCGGATTATGTGGTGTATGATAATACTTTTTATTCTGTGATGGACCCACAGTATGCCGAGGCAGGACAGTTGACAGGTGTGTCTGATATTACAGCATATCATAATGGCGGTACGGTTGAGCAACTGGCATTTATGTTGGAGGGTGGGGTTACAACAGAATTGCAGGGTGGATTAAAACTGGATATGTTTGTTCGTTATTCTAATTTGGGTAATGTAAAGACTTCGGGCAGTATCATTATGTCCCAGATTGAGTGGCTGGGGGATGGTAGTGGCGCGGTTGATGGCGAATATCAGGCGCCATATGATAGTGTTTATCATTACACAAATTGGTACGAAAGTGGTCGCCTGGGGATGATCGATTTAGGCGTTAGGTTAAGATTACAGTTTTAATAAAACTTTGTTCCATTAGCCCAACGGAGGGGTGGAGAATATGAATTTCAAATCTTGGATTTTATCGTTTGGTTCGTGTGTTTTGGTATTGGTGCCGAATGTTGGGAATGCAGCGGTTAAAATTGGTAATTTAACGCGTGCAAATAAAGCACAGGCATATCAGCAGATTAATGAAAGTCGTTATAGGGCAGATTTGGCAAATCAGCAGGCTGCGCAGGCGGCGGTTGCGGCGGTGGCACCACAAGAACTGCCAATTGCGGTTCATAATCAGGAATTGGCGCAACAAATTCAATCTGGCGATGCGCAGGCGGCGGTTTCAATGGCGCAGTTGGATAAATGTGCAAAAATATATCCAAATGGGGAATTTGCATGGGCAAAACCAACCGCAGGGCGTGGGGCAGGTGGTGCAAATACATGTGTTGCGGTGGTCGAAATGCGTGCTGCACAGGCAGGGCCGAATGGTGAAGATTTAGTGGTGGCGCGTGCTAATGTGGCGGCGGGCGATTCATTGAATTGTAATATTTCTGCGTTTCCGCAAATTACTTGGTTGCCAGATGCAGGAAATGTTGAATTCCCAGCGGATGCAGAACCAACCAGAGAAGAGGTTGTTGCTGTTATGAATGAGGAACAAAAACAGCATGCTGGATTTAAAATTTTGGCGGGTGGATTAGTTTCTGCGATTGCAGGTAATGTAATGGGGGAAAATGATCCGGGTAAAGATGGATTGTTTGGGACAAGTAAGTCTAAGTTAAAAACAACAGCAATTGGTGCGCTGGGGGGGGCCGGTTTGATGGCTGCATCGTCATTTGGTGGCAAGATTGGTGGTGATATGATTATGTCAGCAGGGGTAAATGCTGCGGCAGGTGCATTGATTGGTAATATGTCTGGAAAGGGTGATAGTGTTTTGCGCGTGGAAAGGTGTACCTTGCAAGACGGAACAGAAACAACATGTGCGTATGCTTTGTTAAGTAAGGTGGGTGATAATATTGTTAGCAAAGAGCAGGGTGATGTCTATGTTAATGTGGATGACCCTGATGTGTATCTGGTTTGTAAGGCCGGATGGGAAAATAGCGGCTGTTATGTTGATACTACATTGATTAATCCGAAGTTGCAGAAACCCCTAAAATGTGAGAATAATACAAATGGGTGTGATTATAGTGTGGTGAGGGATGAACATTTTGCGATGTATAGAGCTGATATGTGTTGTTATAAGAAAGATGAAGATGAAGGTAAATATGGTATTGTAGAAAATGCAGGAACCTCTTGTGGTGAGGGAACAGTGGAAAACAATATCTCTGCAGGACCATGGCTTAAGTTGGAGACGGCGTACAAACGTGGAGATACTCAGTTGATTATGTTGGTTGGTGTAGAGGACAAGGCATTTGGATGGAAAATTAAAGATTTTAACGCTGAATTAAAATCTGGAAAGTATAATGCTAATAAAATTGTTGGTCGCGATGCAAATGGAACACTTATTGATTTAACTGAATCTGAACACTTCAAAGATTATGTTACATATGCTGATGTTCTGAGTGCTGTGCAAAAAGGTGAACTTAATTTCCAATTGGTTTCATTGGATGCTGATGATGGCGGTTTGATTGATTTGAATAACAAGGCGCGTATGAAATCGACCTTGGTTGGCGCCGGTGCCGGTGCAGGATTGGGGGCGTTTACAGCGTATCAGGGGGCGCAATCAGAAATTGAAGAGCGATTGGTTTCGGCAATTCGTGAATACAAGGATTCATTAAATACGTTCTATTGTATAACGGGTAAGCGTTTGTTGTCGACATATAATGATCCAGTTGTTATTCCGGTTATGCCAGAATAGTTTTGTGTGTCGCAGAATAGTGTAATTTGTTATTTAAAATTTAATTTGTGCAGAGTTTTTTTGTGTTTGTATAGAATTTGCTTAGATAAGGTTTATGCTATATGTTTTATATAAGCATTGTTGGTGATTTCAATAGCTTATGTGCTGGGCTTGCTAGAGCCCTGAACCAAATTCCCATCTGGTTCATGTTTTATTATATTGAATTTGTGAAAAAATTGCAAAGTATGTATTTTAATACACTTTTGATTTCTTTAATAAATTAATGACTTTGTCTTGGGTGCGCGCCATGCAGGATAACATATATCTGTTGTAATCCTTGTGATTGCCGTTCGCGTTCGCAGCAATCGATGCGATATAGTTTTGCTTGTCCTTAGGGGAATTGAACACAATCGGAGAATAGCCGTTTTTTATCAATATCCAATTCATAATTAAACGTGATGTGCGTTTGTTAAAATCATCAAATGGTTGTAATGCAATTATGTCATAATGTGCCTTGAATGCGGTGCATAGTACTTCGTTGCCAGGATTGTTGCAGTTGTATGCAATTTCATTCAGGCGATTTTGAATTTCTGTTGATTCTGGGGCGTACATACGGTTGCCGTTAATCTTGATTTCAAGTATTTTGGTACAATCGCGAAATCGGCCACCGTCAATGTGAGTGTCTGTGCATAGTATGCTGTGAATTCGGCAAATCGAATATATGTCAATGGCTTCGGTTGGATTTTTTATTATGTAATCATAGGCTGTGCCAATGTTGCGCATACAGTTAAAGTCAAGATAGGGCTGTTGATTCTTGGTCGGTATGTAAAATAGTGTGCGCGGTTCTGTATAGGAAATTTCGTGCCGCAACCAATTTAGGTTGTTTAGTCGCTTGGTTGATTCTGTGTCGGCAAATATATCGGATATTATTGTCCGATTGTTTTCAATTTTGCGTTTAAGATTCGTTGTGCTGTTCATTTGCTGGTGGTCTTTAAAATTTGTTCAACTATTATAGTCCGTAAAAATAATTTGTCAATATTTATTGCGAAAATTTAATATTGAATATTTGTGCTGTTTGTATTATGCTGGGGGCGTTATAGCAAAAGGGATTTTATTATGATGAAGGGTATTCTATTATCGCTGGCACTGGTTTTACCAATGGTCGCAGATGCGGCGCCTAAGAAAAAAAAGGAAGAGCCAATTGTACATTTGACAGATGAACAGATTTACGAGAACTTGAAAAAGTTCGCGCTTATATTCGAAACAGCACGTGAAAACTTTGTCGATGAAGTCGATGAAAGAAAAATGTTAGAAGCCGCAATGAACGGTATGCTGGCGGAACTTGACCCGCATTCTTCGTATCTGTCAGCCGATGATTTCAAGGAATTTAATGAAAAGTCGCATGGTGAATTCGGGGGGCTGGGAATTCAGATAACAAGCGATAAGGGCGCGGTCTTGGTTATTTCGCCAATTGATGATACGCCTGCGGACAAGGCTGGGATTAAAGCGGGGGATTATATCACGCATATTGATGACGAACAGGTTTTTGACTTGACCCTTAATCAGGCAGTGAAAAAAATGAAGGGGCGTCCTGGGACCAAGGTAAAATTAACCGTTGTTTCAGATGATGGGGAACCAAAAACATTGACCTTGAAACGCGATATTATCAAGGTAAAGTCAATCAAATTCGATGATAAGGTTTTGGCAGATGCAGACCCAGAAGATAAAGATACTCCAAAAGTGGGCTATGTCAGAATTTCGGATTTTGGTGCGACAACAGCACGTGATTTGAAAGATGCGTTGGAAAAACTGGAAAAGAAAAATGTCGTCGGCTATGTCGTTGATGTGCGCAATAATCCAGGTGGATATTTGACCGCCGCAATTGATGTGTCAGATGCGTTCTTGGATAGCGGTGAAATCGTTTCAACCCGTGGAAAAGAAAAAATTGATATAGATAGGGTCTTTGCAAAGCCTGGGGATTTGGTTAATGGAAAGCCTGTGGTTGTGTTGATTAATCATGGGTCTGCGTCTGCATCAGAAATTGTCGCCGGCGCATTGCAAGATAATGGACGGGGGTTAGTTATGGGATCACAATCCTTTGGCAAGGGAAGTGTGCAACAGCAAAAGCCACTGGGGGACGGAACGGCAATTCATATTACAATTGCGCGTTATTATACGCCGTCTGGAAATTCTATTCAAAACGAAGGCATTACACCAGATATAGAGGTCTTGCAGTCCAAGGTGGAAGTTTTAGAGAAAAAAGAAAGTATGTATTCTGAGGCATCGTTTAAAAATTCTTTGAAAAATGACAAATCGAAAAAGAAAAAATCCAAGAAGTCAAATGATAAGGACGATAATGATGATGACGAAGAAGATATACCGTTCAGTGAATTGACAGATGAAGAAAAAGATGCACGCGATTATCAATTGCAACGCGCAATGGAAATGGTTATCGCAATGCAGAAAATGCAATCGCGTGGTGTTGTTAAACCAATTGATGCAATAAAAGATATAAAGAAATAAAAAATACGGGGTAAACACCCCGTTTTTTTTTGTTTAACGACTGTCGCGACCAAACAATTTACCGTTTTCGCCAAGAATCCAGTCGCAAAGGTTGTATTTAAGACACTCTTCGGCGGTTAGGAATCTTCCTTCGGTTGTGGTTAATTCTTCGATTTTGTCCTTTGGCAGTTTTGTGTATGTTTCGTATTTTTTGTTTACGATTTTTTTATTGTTTAAGGAACGTTCCATTAAATGCTCCATCATATGTTGAGATTCTGCATAGATACTGGAACTGCCAAAGTGTATCATATGTTCGGCATCATGTGCCATAATACGAAAACCTGGGGTGCCTTGAATTGCAAGCAGGCTGCCGCAACTGTATGCGCACGATAGAACTGTTGTGCGGATAATCGCGCCTTTGGCCTTGGCATAGTTTAGTAAAGTGGATATGTCGCGTAGCACGCGTGTTGAACCGCCATTGGAATCAATAAAAATATCGATAATTGGGTTTTTGTCGGTTGTGTTGTATGGTGATATGATTGTTGATTTGCTTTCGTATATTGGCACGACAGGCAGTTCGCGAATCATAGCACTTATATTGCCAATTAATTCGTTCGTAGAATTTAGCTCAAAATCGTCCAGTATATATATGGAGTTATCTTCCATAATATAGTTTTTAGCTTTACTGTTGCTTATGATTTTTGCCATATTTGTGCCTTTGGTTAATTTCTTCGCGTTTTTATATAGCACAAATATATTGTTTGTCAAGTAAAAAAGTATAACAATTTCTTGCCTTAATTTGTTTTTATGGCTATGATTGGGCAGATAAAATATCAAAAAAATTGTAAAGGATTATATGATGGCTGATTTTATTGTTGATGGAAATTGGGCCGCAGCAGATGTGGCATACAGATGTGTGGATTTTGCAGCGATTTATCCAATTACCCCCAGCAGTACTATGGGGGAATTGGCAGATGAATGGTCGTTTCAGCATAAAAAAAATATATGGGGTGCAATCCCACAGATAATCGAAATGCAGTCAGAAGCAGGGGCGGCCGGTGCAATGCATGGGGCCTTGCAGATGGGCAGTTTGGCCACAACATTTACTGCATCACAAGGTTTGTTGTTGATGGTGCCGAATATGTATAAAATTGCAGGTGAACAGACACCATTCGTTATGCATGTGGCGGCACGTGCGCTGGCAACCCATGCGTTGTCTATCTTTGGCGATCACAGCGATGTTATGTCTGTGCGTTCAACTGGGTTCGCAATGTTGTCTTCGCATAATGTGCAACAGGCACACGATATGGCGGCAATTGCACATGCGGCAACAATTCGTGCACGTGTTCCGTTCTTGCATTTCTTTGATGGGTTCCGTACCAGCCATGAAGAATCACGCCTGATTCGAATCGATGATGAAGTGCTGAAAGAACTGATTCCACAGGATTTGGTAATTCAAAATCGTATGCGCGGTATGAGTCCTGATAAACCGACAATTCGTGGAACTGCACAAAATCCAGATGTTTATTTTCAAGGACGCGAGGCGGCAAATCCACTGTATGAAAAAACACCGGAAATTGTTCAAGGCGTTATGGATAAATTTGCAGAATTGACAGGACGAAAATATAATCTGGTGGATTATATCGGTGATGAAAATGCAGAAAATGTTATTGTCGCAATGGGCAGTGCATTGGAAACAATAGAGGAAACTTTGCCATATTTACCACGCGGTCTGGGGGTGGTAAAGGTGCATTTGTATAGTCCATTCCCTGTTCAGGCTTTCTTGGGGGCATTGCCAAAATCGGTTAAGCGAATTGCGGTTCTGGACAGAACCAAAGAACCAGGCAGTATTGGTGAGCCATTGTATCAAGATGTGAAATCTGTTGTTCCAGATGGAATAGAAGTTTTTGGTGGGCGTTATGGATTAGGCTCGAAAGAATTTAAGCCACGTGATGTTAAGGCAATTTATGAAAATATGATGCTGGGGACATTATTCCATAACTTTACAGTCGGGATTGATGATGATTTAAATGGCAAGTCTTTGAAAACAGATATGGCATTTGCGGTTGAGGCACCAAACTTTAAGACTGCAATTTTGTATGGCATTGGCAGTGATGGTACGGTCGGGGCTGTGAAAAATATTGTAAAAATTGTTGGGGAAAATTCTGATTTGTATCCACAATCATATGCTGTATATGATTCTAAAAAATCTGGTGGTTTAACGGCATCGCATATCAGATTTTCTGATGAGCCAATCAAAAGCCAATATTTAATCGAAGTTGCCGATTTTATTAGTGTTTCTAATTTTATGATTGCACAACGGTTCGATGTGTTTAGTGGATTGCGCGCAGGTGGAACTGTGATGATTAATACATCAATGGCACCTGATGTCGCGTTTGCTAATCTGCCAAAAGATGTCCAAGAACATTTAATTCGTATTCGTGCAAATGTTTATTTCTTGGATGCGAATCGCGCGGCTGCAGAGTTGGGATTGGGGAATCGTATAAATACATTTATTATGTTGAATTTCTTTAATTTGACACATGTTATTGATCCAAAACAGGCTGCAGAAAGCGCAAAGGTTGCAATTGAAAAGACTTATAAAAAGAAGGGGATGGATGTAGTGCAGGCAAACTGGGCGGCTGTGGACAAGGCGGCGGATTATTTGCACAAGTATGATTTGCCATCATCTGTGTCAAATTTTGCACCTGACTTTGTGCCTGCTATGACGCTGGATACGCCTGTGGAAATTGCGGGGACTTTGGGCGAAATGGCCGCGCAACGCGGTGATGCAATTCCTGTGTCGCGTTTCCGTATTGATGGACAATTTGGGGCAGGGCAATATCCTGTGGGGACTGCAAAATATGAAAAACGCGCTGTTTCAGACAAGGTTGCAACAGTTGATTTGGAAAAATGTATCCAATGTGGCAAATGTTCAATGCTGTGCCCGCATGCTGTAATTCGTATCAAGGCATTGACCGAAGAACAGGCGCAGGTCGCCCGCGATAAAGGTGTTATCGTTGTTCCAATGAAAACACCGGAATTGGGGCCGAATATGTATTTTACACTAAATATTTCGCCTGCGGATTGTACGGGGTGTGGTTTGTGTGTGAAAAATTGTCCTGTGGGTGCGTTGTCTATGGTGCCTGCACGCGATGTTATGGCAACACAACAAGCGCAATTTAATGCCGCAGAAACTTTGCCGAATATTGAACGTGAAAAATTGAATTTGAATATTCCAAAACATGTTGAAATGTTGCCACATTATTTTGAATTTCCTGGGGCATGCGCGGGTTGTGGTGAAACACCGTATATAAAATTGTTGGCGCACTTGTTTGGCGACAGGATGGTGGTCGCAAATGCAACAGGGTGTTCGTCTATTTATGGGGCGAATCTGCCGACAACACCATGGACCAAGGATGAAAATGGGCGTGGGCCTGCGTGGTCTAATTCATTGTTTGAGGATAATGCCGAATATGGCTTGGGGATGCGTTTGTCTTTGAATCAAAAACGCGATAACTTAAAGGCATTGTTATTTGAATTGGGTGTGGAAAATGTAGAAACACTGTTCGATGAAGAAAATCCAGAAAAACAGCGTGAAATAGAAACTATTTTGCGGGCGAAGTTGGCAAAAATCGACTCACCACGCGCAAGATTGGCAGAAACATTGGTTGGCGAAATTGTCGATAAGTCTGTTTGGATTGTCGGTGGTGATGGATGGGCGTATGATATTGGTTATGGTGGTCTGGATCATATCTTGCATAGTGGCGAAAATGTTAATGTGCTGGTACTGGATACTGAGGGCTATTCAAATACCGGTGGACAGCAGTCAAAGTCTACACCGTTTGGTGCAAGTATGAAGTTCGCAATCGGTGGCAAGGAACACGCTAAAAAAGATTTGGGTATGATTGCAATGATGTCTGGGGCATATGTGGCGCAGATTGCATTGGGGGCAAATCAGGCACAGGCGATTCGTGCTTTTAGAGAGGCGGCTGCACATAAAGGTCCATCAATAATCTTGGCATATGCGCCATGTATTGCGCATGGGTTCGCGTTGCAAAATGGTGTGGAACATCAAATGCAAATGGTGCAGACTGGGGCATGGCCTTTGTTCAGATTTAATCCAAGTTTAATAGATGATGGACAAAATCCTTTGACTATGGATTCTAATGTAAATCCGAATGCTTCGTTAGAAGATTTCTTGAAAACAGAAAGCAGGTTTGCAGCAGCGCGTTCGGTTAATCCACAGTTTAATAAGTTGATTGATTTGGCCAAGGCAAATAATGCCTATAAAGGTGAATTGAAAAAGCATATCGCACAGTTTGTTATGCAAACAAAACCTGTTGTTAAGGAAAATGGAGAAGGATAAAATGAAGTTAAGACAACTGGGGGTTGGATGGTTCTTGGGATGCGTATTGATGTTTGGGGTGTCTGCGTGTACATTCCAGACTAAACATAGGGGATTTGTGTTTCCATTAAATCTGGAAGATAAAATTCAAAGCGTAAAAACAACAGATGCGCTGGTTGAAAAAATCGGTATGCCACAGGTAAAAACAATATATGGTGATGAAGTTTGGATTTACTTTGGGGCAGATGAAAATTATCGTGGACCATTGGCACCGACTTATACAAATGAAACTGTTTTGTTGGTCTGGGTCAAGGGAAAACGGGTTTTAGATACAAAGATATTGCATGATGCAGATTTGCCAGATGTAAAAATTGCAGAGGGTGAAACAAAAATACCCGCAGCAATAGAATTGAATGCAATTGAGGAGTTGTTTAATAATATCGGGCGTTTCAGTCCAGCGGGGTTGGGACAATAAAATAAACTTGTTTGTTGTGAGTAAAAATAGTATAATAAACAGTATGAGAATGAGAACTTTATTTTTTACCTTGGTTTGTATGTGTGGTTGTTTGCCGGCGCGTGCGGATTTTGTGTCGTGTGGACCGGGGTATATCTTGGTTGAATCGCGTCGCAAGATTGATGGTATCCCAACTGCCGAATGCCAGAAATTGTGGTGTCGTGATTTAGAAAATGGTAAATATATGGGAAATGAAAATAAAGCCAACAGCGGTTATCAGGTTACATCATATCCGTTAGAAATGTGCGATTCGAAAGATAATTGCGTCTTGTGTTGGGGGGAACGCAAGTGGTGCGCAGGTGAGGTACGTGGTGATTGGAATCCTGAATATGGTGCGTACACGCGTGGTGGCGATAATGCAACATATGAGTCTTATCAAAAGGGTGGATGTTTTGTGTGGCGCTTGGAAAAGCCAGAATGTGATAAGGGCGAAACAGCAATCTTGGAAAATGGCAAGTGGGTATGTGCAATACCGTCCGGTTCTGTTGAGGCAAGTCGTGCATCCGGTGTGCGTAGGACAAGTACTACGCGTGGCATTATAAGATAGTTTATCCTGTTGCCCCAACAATGTTGGGGGATTTTTTTGCTTCAATTATTTGTTTTTCTTGTTTTTTGTGGTATAATGACTCTTATAAGAGAGAATGGCAACCGTAAAAGGGTAAGTCTATGCCAAGTAAAAAATTAGATTTTAAAGCAGGTCAGTATGTTGTGTATCCAACACAGGGTGTTGGTAAATTGTTGCGAATCGAAGAACAAACAATTGCTGGACAGAAAATAAAATTGCTGGTTATTGATTTCGAAAGGAATCATATGACATTGCGCGTGCCATTGGAACGTGCAGAAATATCGGGATTGCGTCCGTTGTCAACAGCAAAAAAAATGGATGAAGCAATCGCATCGGCCAAGGGTAAGGCGGGTGCAAAGCGTATGATTTGGGCGCGTCGTGCGGCACAATATGAAGAAAATATTAACTCTGGTGACCCAATGAAATTGGCAGAGGTGGTGCGTGATTTACAACGTCGTAGTGCCAGCGATACAATGACTTTTTCTGCGCGTCAATTATATTTGCGCGCGTTAGAACGTATGGCACAGGAATTTGCTGTGTTGCATAAAATCGATTTGGACGAGGCATCCGATAAAATTGAAGATATTTTGGGTGTGCCAAAGGAAATTGATTTGAATGCTGTCGATTCTGATGATGAAGAATTGGAAGATGATTAAGTAAGTAAAGTTTCCTTTCTGTGAAATCCCCCTTAGGGGGATTTTTTGTTGCTTTGTTTTTGTGTTTTATGTAGAGTGGGGGTCCCAAAGGAGTTTATATTATGGAAAAATATACGGTAATTAGTGTTTCAAATCATAATACAGGTGCGTTTCAAAAGGTTCGTGTAAAGGATAAAAGAGGGGTAACCGATGAATTTTATTTTGAAAGTGTTCCAAATTTAAAATCAGGTACAACCATCAAGGTTTATAAAGATTTAAAAAATTCTATTTTTGCGTATGCTTGCAAAGTTAATGGCAAACATTTTGTTAGATTGCCTGTTTTGCCATATTCAACATATGCCTATGCGCATTTTTATGATGTGTTTAAATCTGCAGATGTTTGTGCACTGGATGAAGATATTTGTTCTGCTTTGAAAACGCGTGGTATAAAACCAACGATGAATAAGGCAAATAATCTTCGTCTGTTTATTTCGGATATGCAAAATGTGAAATAGTTATTTGTATCCCTAGATTTTTAGGGATTTTTTTATTGTGTATCGCTTGCTTTGTGGTATCTTATCTTTCATAAAAAGGGTGTGCGTATATGGAAAAGTATTTTGTTGAAAGAACATTAGATTATAAATTTCCGTTTGAAAAATGTGTTATTGCTAAAAACAAAGATGGATATGAGAAACTGTTTTCTTTGCGTTCGTATTTGCCAGTGAAAAGGGGGACTGTTATTAATGTTTATTATGATAACAAGGGAATAATAAATTCTATGTTTGCATATTCGTATAAAATAAATGGTAAGCGTGTTGTTGATTTGGTTAGGCGGCCGTCTGTGATTTGTTTTTATAAAAATTTATCATTTGTCGATGGGTGCAGGCTAAGTTGTTATATTCGTCAGGCGTTAAAAGCAAATGGGTTTGTGACTGTGTTAAGCAGAAAAGATAATTTGCGATTATTTTATCGTGTCTTGGAAAGATAAAAGAAAAATTTATTAGCACAGCCTTGCAAGCGTTTGTCTTGCGTGTTATTATGTGTAAAAGTATATAAGGATTTTGATAATGAAAAATGAATTGTTGCAGGAATTAGAAGCACGTGGTTTTATCAATCAAACATCGAATTTTGATGCAATTAATGATGCGTTGAATGCTGGAAAAATAACGGCATATTGGGGAACTGACCCAACCGGTGATTCTTTGCATGTGGGGCATTTGGCTTCGTTGATGTTGATGCGTTGGTTCCAGAAATATGGACATCGTCCGATTACTTTGGTCGGTGGGGCAACAGGACGAATTGGCGACCCGTCTGGTCGCGACAAGGGACGACCAATGTTGACAGACGAGCAAATTGAAAAAAATTGTGCGGGTTTACGTAAATCTATATCAAAATTTATCAATTTTGATGATAATCAGGCCATTATGGTTGATAACTATGATTGGATGAAAGATTATGGACATTTGGATTTTTTGCGCGATTTTGGTATGGATTTTACAATTCCGCGTATGCTGTCAATGGATTCTGTAAAGCGCAGACTTGATAATGGGATGACTTTCTTGGAATTTAATTATATGACTTTTCAGGCAGTTGATTTCTTGGAATTGTATAAAAAGTATAATTGTGTGTTGCAATTCTGTGGCGCAGACCAATGGGGAAATTCTGTTATGGGAATTGAATTGGTGCGCAAAAAATTAGGTAAGGAAGTTTTTGTCTTGTCCACAGCGCTGATAACAGATGCAAATGGTAATAAAATTGGAAAGTCTGCAGGTAATGCAGTTTGGGTTAATGAAGAAAAAACAAGCCCATATGATTATTATCAATATTTCCGTAATGTTTCAGATGACTTGGTGGAAAAATTCTTGAAAATCTTTACAGAAATACCATTGGATGAAATTGCGCAGTTGGCGTCTTTGCAGGGGGCGGATATTAATTTGGCAAAAAAACGTTTGGCATTTGCCGCAACAGAAATTGCACATGGGCGTGAAGCCGCACTGGCAGCAGAGCAGGCGGCAACTGCATTGTTCGCAGGTGGGGCAGATATGTCAAATGTTCCGTCTGTTGAAATTGAAATGAATTCAGATATGCAGATTCTGGATTTCTTGGTTTCTGTTGGGTTGTTCACGTCAAAGTCCGAAGCGCGTCGTATGGTAGAGCAGGGCGGAATTCAAATTGATGGAAATAAAATTACAGATATAAAATTTGTGGTTCCGATTGCTGATGAACTGATGGTGCAAAAAGGTAAAAAAACATTCTTGAAAGTGATTAAGAAATAATGAAGAAAATTCTTGCACTTGTTTCTTTGTCGTTCTTGTGCGTGCAAAACGCATATGCTGTTGATGAATTGTCAAAGATTAATGCACAAATAAAGCAGACAGAACAACAAAATAAAAAAATTGAACAACAGGTTGAAAGTTCTGAACGTAATATCGCAAAAACTAAAAAAGACTTGGTAAAGGCGGCGGATAAAGTTAGTGAATTGGAAGAACTGCGTGCAAATATGGCAAAAAAAATCGCAGACTTAGATTTAGAGCGCGAAGGTATTGTTGCCGAGATGGAAAAAAATCGTGGACGTATAGCAGATTCTGCGGCTAGTTTATTGTTCATTTCTTCTCATCCGAATTTCGATTCTGATAATATGCGTGATTTTGTTTTGACATCTGCATTGTTGACTGGGGTGGCGGATAGATTGGATACGGAAATAGAAAAGGCAAGTGTGCAAGTTGAAAAATTAGAAAAAATTCGTGATGCACGCGCAGATGAAAAGCAAAAATTAGATAAGAGTGCAAAAAAATATGCACGCGAAAAATCTGATTTAGATAAATTATTGCGACAACGTAATGCGCAAAATGAAAAGTTAAGGACTCAACAAACGGCATTGCAGAAAAAATTGCGGGATTTGTCTGCGCGGGCCAAGACAATCTCTGAATTGGCGGCTGGGGTTGGCAGTTCGGAAATGTCGGCAGATGCAAAATTTTCAAGGCGCAAATTGAACTTGCCTGTAAAAGGGCGTGTGGTCGTTAGGTTTGGTGAAAAAACTGCATTGGGATTAGTGTCTGATGGTTGGCGGGTGCGTACGCGTGGTGATGCACTGGTTATGGCGCCGGCAGACGGTGTGGTAAAGTTTGCAGATTCATTTCGTGGATTTGGTCGTGTCGTGATTATGTCCCATAAAAATGGATATAATACAGTTATGACGAATTTAGGGGATGTTAATGTGGCATTGGGGCAAGAAGTTTTGGCCGGTGAACCTGTTGGCCGTATGAATCCTGATAAGTCAGAAATGTATCTGGAAGTGCGTCGTGGCAACAAAGCCGTTGACCCCGCCAGATTGTTTAAAGAAAATTAGTTTGTGTAAATTTTTAGTTATTATAAACACATCTGAAACCATATTCACGCATTGTTGCGCCTTCGGCCTCTATACGATAGTCAAAATATGGTGTCGGTTGCATTACTTCAAACGAAGGTTCATCGTATATCATCACAATACTGTCTGCGTT